>JBMLOK010000264.1:0-1334 GCA_049243005.1 Bacteroidia bacterium
GATTATTGAACCTCTACCAATTCAACGTCGAAGATTAAAGTTGCATTAGCCGGAATTAATCCGCCGCCTGCACCTCTTTCGCCATAACCTAATTCACTTGGAATAATTAAACGTTTTTTGTCTCCAACTTTCATCAAAGCAATACCTTCTTCCCAGCCTCTGATAACCATTCCGTTTCCTAGAGGAAAACTAATAGGCTCATCTCTTTCAATAGAAGAATCAAATACTTTTCCATCCATTAAATAACCTGTATAATGAACTTTTACAGTTTTACCGTTTTGAGCTTGTGTTCCGGTTCCTTCAGTTATATTGATATAACGTAAACCTGAAGCTGTAGTAACTGTATCTTTTCCTTTTGTATCAAATGGTACAATTTTAGGAGAAGCTTTTGCATCAAGAACTTCAATATCAAAAACCAATGTGCTTTTTGGAGGAATTGAACCCATGTCTCTATCGCCATAAGCCAATTCTGCAGGAATTACAAATGTTGCTTTATCGCCAACTTTTAATAATTGTAAACCTTCATCCCAACCTTTGATAACCTGACCACCACCAACTTTAAAAGTAAATGGTTGATTACGGTCTTTTGAACTATCGAATTTAGTTCCATTGGTTAATTTACCTGTATAATGAACGGTAGCTTTATCACCGGCTTCAACTTTTTTTCCTTTACCTAATTCGGTTACTCTATAGCGTAAACCGCTGGCTGTTGTGTACTCTTGATTCACTTTAATTTTCCCCTTTTTAGGTTGTTTAACTTGTTGTTTAGGATTTTTGTTTTGAGCTGCTACCTGTAAGCTTAAAATAGCCAAGGTAAGCACAAGCAATTTTCTTAACATATTAATTAATTTTTACCAGTTTCACTTCAAATACCAAAGAAGAGTATGGAGGAATTGGTCCACTACCTCTTGGTCCATAAGCCAAACTCCAAGGAATAATTAGTTTGTACTCATCGCCTTCACTCATCATTTGGAAAGCTTCATCCCAACCCGGAATTACTTGTCCCATTCCAACCGGGAAATTAAAATCAGGTGAGCCTGCTTTTGTTTGATCAAAAATTGTACCATCCAATAAAGAACCAACATATTGAACAGATACATTATCACCTTTTTTAGCTTTTTTACCTGAACCTTTTTTAGTTACAGTATACATCAAGCCTGTTCCTGTTGTTTGAACTCCGCTTAATTTTGCAGTATATGCTGCTACGGCAGCAGAATCTCTTGCAATTACCTCGGCATTTTGTTCTTCCATTTTCTTTTGCATTTCTTCTTGGCTATAAACATCAACCAAAGAAGCAGTAAAATGAATGATTTCACCTGAACCTAAACTTTCAG
>JBMLOK010000265.1:0-7473 GCA_049243005.1 Bacteroidia bacterium
TTTAAGGACAAGTCATTTCAAGATTAATTTCATCCTTATTTCCATCTTCTTCATAAATAAGTTTGGTTGGTTTTCCTGATGAATTAAACTCATAAGTAAAGTTAACTATTGTCAATCCTGATTCTCCATCTTTTTGTGATTTGGGTAAATTTTTAGATTGAACACCCGTAAAATCCATTGCAGCATCAGTACCGGCTAATGCATTTGATTTATCGGTATAATATTCATATTCAATTATATTAATGTTATTGTTATTTCCTATTTCAACTTCTTTCATCAGGTTTCCATTATTCCAGGTATAAGTTGTTAGGTAATTTGTTTTTCCTGCAGAACTATTATACTCATCTTGCTTTTCAATTAAGTTTCCATCCGAGTTGTATTTATAGGTAGTCATTACTCCACTTGTTGCCGTTGTTGGATCTTGTGCCTGGTAATAAACTATTATACTTGATGTTACCCTACCGCTTGAATTTAGAACATAATCGCCCTTTTCTCTTCCACTTGTATTTGAATACCTTGCCATACCAGTTTCATATGTATAGGTATTGGTATTCATTAATTCACCCGATTGATACTCTTCAATTTTAGCAATTGTACCATTTGCATTATAAGTAATTCTGGTATCACCGTCTCCTTCGTAAAATCTGGTAACTTTACATCCTGTTAAATCTGGATAACCGGGTGTGTTTGTTGATTTTGTTTCTTCTTTTTTACAAGACTGAAAGCTCAATGCAAACAGTAGTAATAGGGCAATTGATTTAATTAATTTAAGTTTCATTTTAAAAAATTTGGACAAAAAAAATCCCTCATAAAGAGGGATTGTATAAATTACTTTTAGTAGTTGTTTAGCATCATTGGCATAATCAACATCAGCATTTCTTCGCCTGGCTCTTGTACCGATGGAACAATAACGCCGGCTCTGTTTGGTTGTGACATTTCTAATGTGACTTGCATGGCATCCATTGAATTCAACATTTCTAAAAAGTATTTAGAGTTGAAACCAATTTCCATATCCTCTCCTTCGTATGCACATGTTAATTTTTCCTGAGCCTCATTTTCGAAATCAATATCTTCAGCACTGATAGTTAAATCACTGCCTGCAATTTTCATTCTTATTTGATGAGTTGTTTTATTTGATGTAATCGAAACACGTTTTACAGACATCAATAACTCAGCTCTGTCAATCGTTAATTTGTTTGGATTTTCAGTTGGAATAACTGCTTTGTAATCAGGATATTTTTCGTCGATTAAACGACAAATCAAACTAACTTCACCAAATTGGAAAAATGCATTTGAACGATTGAAGCTGATATTAACTTCAGTATCATCTGTAGGCAATGCTGATTTTAATAAACTCAAAGCCTTTTTTGGAATGATGAAAGAATCTTCAACACCCGGTTTGATATCACTTCTTGAAATTCTAACCAATCTATTCGCATCTGTAGCAACAAAAGTGATACTATTAGCAAATAATTGAACATAAACACCGGTAAGATTTAAACGTAATTCATCATTACTACTAGCAAATACCGACTTTACAATACCTTTATGAAGAACTTTTCCAGGGATTTTAAAAGTATTAACCTCTTCCAATTCTGGAGATTTAGGAAACTCCTCACCTTTCTGAGCTGTTAATTTAAATCTACCTGATTCATATTTAATTTCAACAAAACCCTTTTCAATATTGATTGAAAAAGCCAATGGTTGATCAGGCAATGATTTTAACAACTCCATGGTTGTTTTTGAAGGAATTGCAATAGAAACATCCTCTTTAGAATCAACTTTGATGCTTGTGCTCATTGTTGTTTCTAAATCTGTTGATGAAATATGTAATACACCATCCTTAATATCAAACAAAAAATTGTTCAAAATCGGAATAATTGGCTTTGCTACTACCACTCCATCGATGTAAGACAAATGTCTCAACAATACACTACTATTAACTATAAATTTCATATCTCTTATGTTCTATTTATAAAGCTCGATAAGCCTGCAATCTAATGAAGTATCGCTGCTTATTCAAAGATTATATCTCCAAAAACAAAAATACATGGCCCTAATGGTGACTCCAACACCAAGTTATTCACAATTTTGGCTGTATTAGGCTGATTGCTGATTTAATTCAACACTTACAGCTGATTACAGTATTTTAAATCCTTGTATTAATTTTTTGTATTTTAATCTTCGAACGAAATTAAAATTTAAACATGAAGTTTTTAAGGAATTCCCTAAATTTTATAAGTTTCGTTTCTGCTTAAAAAATTAGCTTTTAATTCGAACTAAAACAATAAATTCGCCTTATGACGGGGAAGCAGTTTAAGCATTTCAGACAAATCATTTTCCTTCTGGATATCTTGAAGTTAGCCTTAACTGCTTTTGGCGGTCCACAAATTCATTTTACTCAATTTAGAAAACTTCTGGTTCAGAAAAAAAACTACCTCACAGAAGATGAATTGATTGAATTGAACTCATTGTGCAGCATTCTACCCGGGCCTACTTCTACTCAAACTATTACAGCAATTGGATTTAAAATAGGTGGTCCAAAATTGGCTTTTTTAACCCTGGCTGTTTGGATTACTCCTGCTTGTTTATTAATGACAGCTTTCGCTTTGTTAATATCAAATTTCCCGGGAACCTTACAATTAAGCTTTTTGAAGTACCTACAACCAATGGCTTCCGGATTCATAATTTTTGCTGCCTATAAATTCACCCAGCTTTTTATTAATAAACCTTATCATTGGGTATTACTAATTTTCTCTACCTATTTAGGTATTATAATGGAAACTCCATTTATTTTCCCCTTAATATTATTAGCGGGAGGACTAGTAAGTAGTTTTATCAATTCAAGAGGCAAAATCGAAAAAGTAAACCCAATTCAGAATATAAACTGGAGTAATCTGGTTCTGTTTTTTGGGATATTTTTATTAGCTGCAGGATTGGGAATTTTAACTCAAGCAAAACCAATTCGACTTTTTGAAAATACATTCAGGTATGGTAGTTTGGTTTTTGGAGGAGGACATGTGTTAATCCCAATGATGTACAATCAATTCGTTGATTACAAGCATTATATTGAGGCGAGTCAGTTTTTGGCAGGTGTTGGAATCCTTCAGGCAGTTCCAGGACCTGTCTTTAGTTTTTCAGCATTTGCAGGTGCTATGGCAATGTTGGATTCTGGTTTTAGTGGTCAGATTTTAGGCGCTGTTATTGGAAGTGTTGGTATATTTTTGCCTGGAATTTTACTGATATTTTTCGTTTATCCAATTTGGAATCAGTTAAAAAATTATAGTCCTGTTAAAAACGCTATTGAAGGAATTAGCGCGGTTTCTGCCGGATTGGTAATTACTTCTGCTTATTTGCTTTTTTTACCCGTACAAATCAATGAAAACAATATGCTTGTTTTGCTTTCTACGTTATTTTTATTGCTGAGTACAAAGGTTCCCAGCCCGGTAATTGTTATTGGAACTTTATTAGCCGGAGTTTTGTTATAAATTTGTTGTTACTATTTCGATTGTCATTCGTATTATGCGTAAAATATCAACTTAATGCCTAAATCTTTAAAAATATTTATCCTTCTGTTTTCTTTTATCAGTTTTGTTAAAGTTAATGCACAAACCACCAAGAGCGAAAAAAAAGAGCCTGAGTTGGTTCAGTTTACCGGTTTTGTTGTAAACATAGATAGTTCAAAAACATTACCTTATGTAACAATTAGAATTAAAGGTACCAATAAAGGCACTTATTCTGATATGCAAGGATATTTTTCATTTGTTGCAAAGAAGTCTGATGTAATCATCTTTTCATGTATTGGTTTTGAGCCAAGATATTTCAATATTCAAGAGAATTTGCCCGGTAATAAATTGAATTCGGTTATTACTTTAGTTGAAGATACTTTCTTTTTACCTGAAATGGTTTATCGTCCAAATCCTACACCGGAAGAGTTAGATTATATGTTTAGCAGAACTAAAATCCCAATGGATGAACTTACAATAGCTCAAAATAATTTAAGAAGAAAACCATCAGTTGATTTTGGAGAATTAGCAAATGATGCTTTGGCTAATTCATCGTGGACATTCAATCAAACTGCTGATAGAGCTTATTATGCAGGTCAAGCACAACCTATTCCGGTTTTAGATGTTTTTGCCTGGAATCAGTTTTTAAAATCTTTGAGTAAAAACAAAAAGAAGAAAAAATAACCTGAATATTATCGTTCAGAATTTTTATCAATCATTACAAAAACATCCTCATCATCTCTTTTCATGAGGTATTTTTCTCTTGCAAATTTTTCCAGATTTTTATCTGAACCAAAAAGCTCTTCTTTTTCTTTCCTTAATCGGGCTATTTCTTCCCTGTAGAATTGATGTTTGGCTTCAACAGCCTTTAATTCCTGTTTGTATTTGTATTGATCAAATACAGAATTTCTTTCATTCAAAAGCAATAACAAAACAAAGGCAAAACTTGCCAAAAAGTATTTGTTTCTAATAATAGGCTTAATCCTGATTTTCATGAGTTGAAAAAGGCTCCGGTTTACCGGAGCCTTTAATATTTAATTTGAATACTTAAATTCTTTTCCAGGGAAATAAGCTGTATGGCCTAACTCCTCTTCAATTCTTAATAACTGATTGTACTTAGCAATTCTATCTGTACGACTTGCTGAACCAGTTTTAATTTGACCACTGTTTAAAGCAACAGCTAAATCAGCAATAGTTGTATCTTCAGTTTCACCACTTCTATGACTCATGATATTAGTATAAGCAGCTTTTGTAGCCATATTTACTGTATCAATCGTTTCAGTTAAAGAACCAATTTGATTTACTTTAACCAAGATAGAATTAGCAACTCCATCTTTAATTCCTTGTGATAAACGTTTTACATTGGTAACAAATAAATCATCACCAACCAATTGACATTTAGAACCAATTGCTTTTGTTAATTGTGCCCATCCATTCCAATCGTCTTCAGCACAACCATCTTCAATTGAAATAATTGGATATTTATTCACCCATTCTGTCCAATATGAAACCATATCAGCAGGACTTAATTCACGTTTATCAGATTTTTTGAAAACGTATAATCCTTTTTTCTCATCCCAAAGTTCGCTGGTAGCAGCATCCATAGCAATATAGATATCTTTTCCAGGTTTGAAACCAGCTGCTTCAATTGCAGTTAAAACTGTTTCAATTGCTTCTTCGTTAGATTGAATATTTGGAGCGAATCCGCCTTCATCACCAACATTTGTTGAATAACCTTTTTTCTTCAAAACCGATTTCAAATGATGAAATACAGAAGTTCCCATTTGTAATGCTTCACTGAAAGTATCAGCATTTGTTGGAACAATCATGAATTCTTGAAAATCGATTGCATTATCAGCATGTGCACCACCATTCAAAATGTTCATCAAAGGAATTGGTAATGTATTGACATTAACACCTCCTATATAACGATACAATGGCATATTACATTCGATAGCAGCAGCTTTTGCAGCAGCTAATGAAACTGCTAGAATTGCATTTGCACCTAATCTACCTTTGTTTTCAGTTCCATCCAATGCAATCATTGCACGGTCGATTTGGTTTTGTTCAAACACATCATAACCGATCAGCTTATCAGCAATTTCATCATTTACATTTTTAACGGCATTTAAAACACCTTTTCCCATGTAAACTTTTGCATCACCATCACGTAACTCAGCAGCTTCGTGAATTCCGGTTGATGCTCCTGAAGGAACAGCAGCTCTTCCTAATGCTCCATCTTCAGTAATAACTTCAACTTCTACTGTAGGATTGCCCCTTGAATCCAATATCTGACGGGCGTGAATGTCAATAATTGCGCTCATTTTTGTTTATTTTAAATTTCAAAAATCTATCTTTAATCAATCGAAAATTTTATTGTTCCTAATTTGTATCCTAGTTTAGTTTTATCAATCCCCATCAACAACAATACTCCTACTCCATTTGAATCAATTTTGCTTAGTTGTGGATTAAAGTACAATGATCTTTCCAAATTCGAAATGTCTTCAATAACTCCTTTAGAAAATTTGCCTGTTGAACTTATCCCTACCCAGCTAACAATTGCTGTTTGTGGCTTTTGAACATTCATTGGTTTTGCAATAAAACTTGGATTTGTACCATCTGCTTTTTGATTTTCAATTACATCATTAAACAAAAAGTACATATTACCTCCAATTTCAAAAGATAAAACCGATGCAAAATCAGGATTGGTTTCTGCAAACTGATTTTGTCTTTGAATCATTTTTGACCAAACATATTTTCCATAAACATCTAAATTCACAAACAATACATTTCCTGTATTGCTAATATGTTTAGTTCCATTTAATGTTGACTCGTTTATTCTTAAGATAATATTTCCATTTTTCTTTGTTTGAATATCACTTAAAAAAAACTTCTTTAATGGTTTGATTTCTTTTGATTTTGGATCAGAAAATTCTTCTGTTGATGCTAAGTAACTTCCTTCATTGTTATTGTCTAAACCAATCTCAATTGCATTATCTGTTTTAAAACTTTCTCTATCAACATTTTGAAAAAGCAATTTCACTGATGCCTCAGCTTCTTCTCTTGAAGCCAATGAAATCAAGATAAATTGGTTTTCATTCTGACAAAATTTCAAATTTTTGTCGGTGATACCCAAATCGATTTTTCTATACTCTTTGGTTTCGTAATTGTATTCAGCAATCTGGTTTTTAAACTCATTTTTTGCTTTACCTGGCGATGTATTTAAGAAAACTAAGTTTCCATTATCAGCACCAAATAATTGAGAAAACAAGATTTTTGAATCTTTGGTAACTGCTCCAATTTCTGATTCAAATATTTTTTGATATAAGCTGCTAAATACAATAACAATTGATTTGCTGTTTAATAAAATTGATTCAGTTTTCTGGTCATATTGAAAATTGTATGAAACAAGGTATTTACCATTATCAAACAACTCAATATTATAGGTTTCAAAACCTGGTTTAGTTGGCGATTCAGAATCTATTAATTGAGGTACTGAAAGTTCATTGCCTTCTAATCCAATTTCTTGTGTATAAAGTGCAATTTTTTTCTTTTCATCTAATCCCTGATAGAAAAACTGGAAGTGATCCTGATAAGTGAATGCTTTCAAAAATCCTGAACCTGATTCTGGAATAATATCTTTTGTAAACATTAAATTATGAGAGCCATCAAATTTCAACAAGGTTAATCTTGTACAAATTTTTGATGTTTTATTCTGAGAATTGGAAAAATGTTTGATTAATGAATAATAATTTCCATTAATAGTACCCAAAATTTCAAATTCAGGAGCAGCGTCTGTAATAGTTAATCCTGCTTTTGTCCCCCAAGAAACTTTTGTTTTTTGAGCAGATAATTTAGTAAAACCAATTAAAAACAGGGATAAAATAAGTAAAGTTTTTCTCATAAATTAGATTAGATGAAGGTACAATCTAAAGCATTTTTATAAAATCATCAAACAAATACCTGC
>JBMLOK010000266.1:0-2905 GCA_049243005.1 Bacteroidia bacterium
ACATCAATACCGGCTTTTCACTCTTTTGCAGAATCTTATCAATTAAAAGAAATGATTTGTTGGATATGGTTGGACAGCCCCATCCTTCTGGCGTTCCATCAGGATAAATTTCTTCATCGGAAACTACTTCCCAGGAATGAAATACAATGAATCTTTTCTGGGCATTGCTATTGGTTTTATCAAGTCCATGTAATACATACTTGATATTAACTCCCCAATCACTTCTTGCCCGTTCCCCTATTTTGTATTTGCCTAAAGATGAACAATGACTTCCATCTTCATTGCTAAACTTTGCCTTGGCAGCAGATTCATCATCATTCCAGGAATTGTCACAGCAACCATGTCCAACCAAAAAACAATAAACAATGGTATCTTTTTTGAAATTCCAAACCACAAAACGTTTCAATCCCGAATGAATACTCATATCTATGAGGATACAAAATCGTTCATTGAAACCAAACTTTTTATTGTAAGCGAGCGCTGATTGAGCCTTCTCTTTTGTTTTTAAAAAACTGATTCTTTGGTTTTGGGGAACAGAATTCAGCTCGGAAACAAGGGGTTTCGATGAATTAAAATTCGTAATAAAAAGTAAAATCAAGTGAAACATAAGCATACATCAAAAAAAGATTAAGTATGCTTAACGAGTATTGCTTAGGATTATGTCCCAAGAATAAATTAAAAGGACTAAAATTATTGAGCTATTCTTATGCCATCATCCTTCATCAAAACATCTCCGCTTTTTGCATCAACAATTACAAACTGTGATTTAAATTCATCAGAGATTTTCCAGGCAAGTTTAAAGTTTGTGGTATTGTTGTTTTCATCATAAACAGGTAAAATACCCAATCTATAATTCAAACAAGATTTAAACTCCAGTTCAGATTTAGCTTTTGAAATTGCTTCAGCAGAAGTAAATACTGTATTGATATCCAAATTTTGAGGAACTAAAATTTCACCACTTTTAAAAATAGTTCCATCTTTTTTACTTTTAGTCAAATCATAATTTGCAAAAAAGATTAACAAATTTCCATGGAATACATCACAATTCATTTTTGTCATATACTCATCATCAACAATTGAATTCACCCTTAATTGAGGATACTTTGTCAATTCCTCTAAGAATTGAGGAACCTTATCCAAAGGTGTTAAATCAACTAAATGTTGTTTATCATTTAACTCCTGGGTTGTATCACAGATTTTGTTATCTTTCTTACAAGAAACTGAAATCAAAAAAATAGCAAAAACGATTAAATAGGCGAATCTAATTGGTTTCATAATTTTAAAATTAAAGTGAAGTTATTAAAAATTAGTCAACAAATCAAGTAAAAAAATTAAAGTTAGCGGAAGATTACTTCGAACTTAAAACTTAATCACAAAACCCATGTTTAATCACAATGAAATCAATATTCACAATTATTATTATCATTATGAGTTTAACTAGTTCGGCACAAAATAGCATTTATCAATTTACAGTTGAAGACCTTGATGGTAACAAAGTTTCACTTGAACAATACAAAGGGAAAGTGCTCTTGATTGTAAATACTGCCAGTGAATGTGGATTTACGCCTCAATACAAGGAATTGGAAGAACTTTATCAATTATATAAAGATTCGGGCTTAGTTATTTTAGCATTTCCAAGTAATGATTTCGGAGGACAAGAGCCTTTGGAAGGCAAAGAAATTGGTAATTTTTGCAGCACTCAGTTCCATACAACTTTCCCTGTTTTTGCTAAAATGAAAGTAAAAGGAACCTTTGCTCATCCATTGTACGAATTCCTATCAAACAAAAAGAAAAATGGAAAAGTTGGTATTTCACCGAAATGGAATTTTCAGAAGTATTTGGTTGATAAAAATGGAAAAGTTCAGGATTACTACCTAAGTACCACCTCTCCTACCAGCAGCAAAATCAAATCTGCGATAGCAAAACTTTTGTAACACCGCGATACATCGCGGTGTACCATCGCGGTGTACCATCGCTGTGTATCACGGCAGTTCACTGCGATAAATCGCAGTGATACAAAAGCGGTGCTACGTAAAAAATAATTTCACTTTTTACTAATAATCTATGTACTTCGCTACATGAAGGCTCCCATAGGTGTTTTTGATTCAGGATATGGAGGATTGAGTATCCTAAAAGAATTGGTGAAGGAATTACCTGAATACGATTATTTGTATTTAGGAGATAATGCGCGTGCTCCTTATGGGACCAGATCCTTTGATACGGTTTACCACTATACACTGGAATGTGTTCAGCACTTATTCAATGAAGGCTGTGAACTTGTTATATTGGCTTGTAATACTGCATCAGCAAAAGCATTAAGAACCATTCAACAGAAAGACTTACCAATCATTGCACCCAACAAAAGAGTATTAGGTGTTATCAGACCAACAACAGAAATGGTTGGGGAATTGAGCAAAACAAAAACAGTTGGAATATTAGGCACAAGTGGAACTGTACAATCAGAATCGTATGTAGTAGAAATACACAAGTTTTTTCCTGATATAAAAGTTGTTCAGGAAGCTTGTCCTATGTGGGTTCCATTGGTTGAAAACAATGAACATAAAGGAGATGGGGCTGATTACTTCATCAAAAAACATTTGGATAATATTCTAACAAAAGCACCTGAAACGGATACTTTAGTTTTAGGATGTACACATTATCCTTTGTTGATGGATAAAATCAAAAAGCACCTTCCTGAAAACATCAAAGTTTTAGCTCAAGGAGAGGTCATTGCACACAGTTTAAAAGACTACTTGCAAAGACATCCTGAGATAGAAAACAAATGCGGCAAATCAGGTAAACTTAGATTTCTAACAACAGATGACAATCTCATCTTCGACAAAATGGGAAGCATCTTTTTTGAAAAAGAAATTGTATCGGAACATTGTCAAATGTAGCCTCTGGC
>JBMLOK010000267.1:0-7594 GCA_049243005.1 Bacteroidia bacterium
GAAACGCCTGGTGCTAATTGAACTTCTACTTCAACGTCTTTAGCTGTATTGTCTACAACCTTTTTGATTTTTATCTTACCTGAATCATTTGCCTTGATGATAGAATCAATCAGTTGATTGGTTGTAACACCATAAGGAACATCTTTAATTAATAATGTTTTTTTGTCTGATTCTTCAATTCTGGCTCTAACTCTAACCTTTCCGCCTTTTTTACCTTGATTGTAATTGCTTACATCAATCATTCCATAGGTTAAAAAGTCGGGGAACAATTCGAACTTTTTACCTTTTAGATAATCTATACTTGCCTGAATTAGTTCGCAAAAGTTATGTGGAAGGATTTTAGTCGCTAATCCTACTGCAATTCCTTCAACACCTTGAGCAAGTAATAAAGGGAATTTCATCGGTAAAGCTACCGGTTCTTTTTTACGACCATCGTATGAGTTTTGCCATTCAGTAGTTTGTTTATTGAAAGCAACTTCAAGTGCGAATTTAGAAAGTCGCGCTTCGATATAACGCGCTGCTGCAGCTGAATCGCCAGTTCTTACATCACCCCAGTTTCCTTGGGTTTCAATCATAAGATCTTTCTGGCCTAAATTAACCATGGCATCGCCAATAGCGGCATCACCATGAGGATGGTACTGCATGGTTTGACCAATGATGTTGGCAACTTTATTAAACCTGCCATCATCCATTTCTCTCATCGAATGGAAAATCCTTCTTTGAACCGGCTTTAGACCATCATCAATAGCAGGAACAGCCCTCTCTAGGATTACATATGACGCATAATCAAGAAACCAATTCTCATATAAACCATTTACTGCAATCACATGGTATTCCTGAGAACCTTCCTTTTTCTCGTCTTTCTCTAAATTTTCGTCTTTATTTTCGTCCATCTTCCTTACACAATCTCGAACGGCGAAGCTACTGAATTTCGACTTTTAGCTATCCACAAAAAGATGAGGAATTGAGGATAAATTATACATTTTAGCCTAAATCAGGCTTTCACTAAGGTTTCTTGAGTAACAAATTTCTTCTAATTGCGGAATTCTTTCAATTATTCCCAAAGATTTTAAATCATTCAGGATATCCATAAATTGAATTTCATCTATTTCCTCATCGTACGCATATTCTAATTCATTGAACCATTCCTGCGCATCCTCCTGTTTCAACTGATATCTCCAGGCAATCATTTTAGTTGCTTCTTTTTCTTTGAATTTCAGGTCGATACAAGATTGATTCATGATATCCAAAACCTCATTTAATAAGGACGTTTCATTATTAATAATGGAATCAGTGGCCACAACTGCAAAACAAGGCCAAGGAGTTCTGCATTCACCTAAATATTTAAATTCTCCCGAATCTGCATAAGGCTTTGTTGTAAACTTTTCCCACATGAATAATTGAGATTCGTTTGCTGCCAACGATTTTCTGGCTCCTTCTAAATTACCAACTATTACAAAATCTTCTTGTTTTACTTGAATTTTCAGGTTTCGGGCATTCACAAAAGCCATTAAATGTGAACCTGATTTAAACCTGCTGATGGCATATTTTAAACCTTGAATATCATTCAGGTTTTCAAGCTCGCTTTTTCCTGAAGTATAAATTCCCCAACGTAAAGGCGAATTCACATAAAACTGCATAATTTTAGCAGGATTTCCTTGCATAATATCAGCCACAACGCCTTCAGTTAAAGCAATTGCTAGGTCTAACTCACCATCTCTCAATAATTTACACATCGCACCTGTACCTCCCGGCACATCTCTCCATTGGATTTCTATTCCTTTCTCCTCAAATAGTCCATTTTCAATTGCTAAATGCCAGGCTAAATTAAAGTGTTCAGGAACTCCACCAACCCTCAAAACCCTTTTCATGCTTTGTTTTTCAAGTAAATCCATAGTAATAATATATAACCGAGTAGAATGATTATTGTTCTGTATGCGTTTTGTTATTTTCAGAATTAGAATCTTCCAGAAATACAATTTTATTTTCTTTGGTTCTTCTGGCTTGATTTTTTTGTTCTTGTTGTAAAGCCAGATCAATTGCAATGTTCAATTCATATCCCATTAAAAGAATAAATGTGTTGATATAAATTAACATCATTATTACAATTAAAGCACCAATTGAACCATACACTTTATTGTATGAATTAAAGTGATTTACATATTGCGAAAAGCCGTAAGTTGTGGCTAAAGTAACAAAGCTTGCAAATACCGCTCCTGCTGAAAAAAATCTCCATTTTCTTTGTTTTGCCGGTGCGAAATAATAAATGGCACCAACCACTCCAAGTACAATTAAGCCAACTGTTATCATAGTAAAACTTGAAATTAAAAACGGAATGGTTTTGGATGGAAAATATTTAACCTTTTCGAGGTAACTAATTAAAATAGTGCCGGTTGTGAGTACTAATACTGAAAACAATATTATAAAAGTTACAAAAATCGCTAATCCAATTGCCACCAATCTTTGTTTCCAAAAGGGTCTAGTTTCAGAAAAATGACTAAATTTATTTAATTGAATCATCAAGCTATGAAAACCATTTGTAGAAAAATATACTGCTGATAGAAAACCAATAGATAACAATCCACCTCTTTGGTTTTTAAGAATATCTTCTAAAGTTTCTTTAATAGTTTCATAAACATTTGGAGGCAATCCTGTTGATGCTATGAATAAAATTTCATCATGAGAATACTTTAAAGGCAGATAAGCGATTAAAGTAAAAAAGAAAATGGTGGTTGGAAAAAGAGCAAGAAAAAACGTGAAAGATAATGCTGATGCTCTCGTGTTTAACTCACTTTTACCTAATTTTCTGATAAAGAATTCCAATACCGCATACAAAGAAACATCTTTGGTTCCTGGCATAGGAATTGAAGATGCTTTTCTATATAACCATTTGACTGGTTTTGTATGTAATAATGGATATTTTTTCAATTCAGTTTTTAATTAAAGTAAGGTTTAAATTTTTCTTCCAAAAAATCGGGACAACGGGTGGGTCTGTTGGTTTTCATATCAATAAAAACCAAAGTAGTTTCACCTTTATTTAATAGTTCTCCTGCTTCATTTTTTATTTCGTATTCAAAACGACAACGCACTCCGGGTTTGCTTGAAATGATGGTTTCAATTTCGAGTAAATCATCATATTTGGCTGGTTTGAAATAGTTACATTGAAGATTTAAAACGGGCATCATGATACCTGAATCTTCCAGCATTTTATAGCTCAATCCAATATCTCTCAATGCCTCAACCCTTCCTACCTCGTAAAAAGCAGCATAATTGCCATAATAAACATAACCCATTTGGTCTGTTTCGGCATATCGAACTCTAATTTTTGTTTTTGAACTAAACATTATATTCTTTTTGCTGCCATTTCAGCAATTGTTTTTCCAATTGATAAACTAGAAGTAGCAGCCGGTGAAGGTGCGTTTAAAATATGAATAGCTCTTTTTTCTTCAATAATTTTAAAATCATCGATTAATCCACCAAATTTATCACAAGCTTGAGCTCTAACGCCAGATTCAGCTGGGATTAAATCATCTTCCTGAACATCAGGAATTAATTTTTGAAGTGCTTTTGTAAATGCAGCTTTTGAAAAACTTCTATAAAATTCACCCATTCCTGTTTTCCAATATTTAGCCATTACTTTTCTAAATCCCGGCCAAGCCAAAGATTCAAAAAGTTCTTTTGCATCTACATCCGACATGTGGTAACCTTCTCTTTTAAAAGCAAATACAGCATTTGGACCCGCTTCTACTCCACCATCAATCATTCTGGTAAAATGCACTCCTAAAAAAGGGAAATTTGGATCAGGTACAGGATAAATCAAGTTTTTAACCAAGGCTCTTTTTTCTGGTTTAAGCATGTAATACTCTCCTCTAAAAGGAATAATTCTGGTATCAATTCCTTTGTTGGTTAATCCTGCTATTTTATCACTGTACAATCCGGCACAATTGATATACTGTTTGCACTCGAATGTATTTTGAGCTGTGACAACAAAAGCTGAATTTTCATTCACTTTTATTTCTTCAACCTGATGTGATAAAAAAACATCAACACCTTTATTTCTTACCAATTCTTCAAGCTTTAAACAAACTTCAGTGTAGTCAATAATCCCGGTATAAGGAACTTTAATCGATTTAACTGCAGTTACATTTGGTTCGATTTCTTTAGTTTCTTCGGCACTTAAAATGCTGATTTTGTTCAAACCATTATCTAAACCTCTTTGGTAAAGTTTATCTAATTCTGGAATTTCACTTTCAGAAGTAGCAACAATAACCTTGCCACATAAATCATAAGGAATTCCATATGTATCACAGAATTCAAGCATTTGCTGATAACCAGCAATACAGTTTTTTGCTTTTAAACTTCCGGGCTTATAATAGATCCCCGAATGAATGACTCCGCTATTATGACCGGTTTGATGAGCTGCAACCGAATTTTCTTTTTCTATAATTGCAATTTTTAATTCAGGATGATTTTGAATTAATCTCCATGAACTTGCAAGTCCAACAATTCCGCCTCCTATAATGATAAAATCGTATTTCATAAATTCTTGCAAATATACTTCAAAAATTAACTTAATCCTTGTGCAAAATCATTGAATACAACCTATTTTTGGTTGATGATGAATCCGCTAACCGAGTTTGATAACTTCCAAAAACTAAGCATCCTTTGTGGAACAATTGTAAAGGCAGAAATTTTTACAAAAGCGAAAAATCCTTCATTTAAAGTTTGGGTTGATTTTGGTGAAATTGGCATCAAACAAAGTAGCGCTCAAATTACCAAACACTATAAAATAGAAGATTTAATTGGCATGCAAGTACTAGGTTTGGTGAATATATCACCAAGAAACATCGCTGGTTTTATTTCCGAATTCCTTTTATTAGGATTGGAACATGAAGATGGTGAAATTGTATTGATTAAACCTGAGAAGCTGGTTCCTAATGGAAAAATTTTAAAGTAAATTTATGTCAAATTTTGAACAGAATTAAATTGTTGATACTTTGTTAAATAAAGCGAGAGGTGATTTTCCCTAATTTCGCAGGAATGGCAACAACTCTTATCAAAAATGCACGCATTGTAAATGAAGGAAAAATTTATCATGCAGATGTTTTCATCAAAGGTAAATTCATAGAAAAAATTGAAACCCAGGGCATCTCAATGCCTGCTGATAGAATTATAAATGCTGAAGGTAAATTTTTAATCCCCGGTGCTATCGATGATCAGGTTCATTTTCGTGAACCCGGATTAACTCATAAAGGTGAAATTTATACCGAAGCTAAAGCAGCAGTTGTTGGTGGAGTTACCACCTATATGGAAATGCCCAATACCTCTCCTTCTGCCACTACCATTGATTTATTAGAACAAAAATACCAAAGAGCTTCAGAAGTTTCTCTTGCTAATTATAGCTTTTTTATGGGTACCACCAATACCAATTTAGAAGAACTTTTAAAGGTAGATGAAAGGACAGTTTGCGGTGTAAAAATATTCATGGGTTCAAGTACCGGCGATATGTTGGTTGATGATCCTCAAGCGCTGGAAAATATCTTCAGTAAAGTAAAAGCGCTTATTGCGACTCACTGCGAAGATGACCCAATGATTAAAAGAAATGCTGCTGAATTCAAGGAAAAATATGGTGATGATTTAGATGCTAAATACCATCCTTTAATTAGAAGCGCAGAAGCCTGTTATAGCTCTTCATCTTTTGCAGTTGGATTAGCTAAAAAACATGGAACTCGTTTACATATTTTACATATCAGTACAGCGAAAGAGCTTGAATTGTTTAGAAATGATATTCCATTAGTAGAAAAGAAAATTACTTCAGAAGCATGCATTCATCACCTTTGGTTTAATGATTCAGATTATGAATCAAAAGGCAATTTCATTAAGTGGAATCCTGCTGTTAAAACCAAGGTTGATGCTGATGCAATTATGGCTGCTGTTCTTGATGGAAGAATTGATGTGATTGCAACAGATCACGCTCCTCATACAATTGAAGAGAAATCTCAACCTTATGTCAATGCACCAAGTGGCGGTCCGCTTGTTCAACATAGTGTTTTGGCAATGTTTGATTTTTACAAAAACGGTAAAATCAGTTTAGAAAAAATCGTAGAAAAGATGTCTCATAATGTTGCTATACTTTTCGAAATCGACAGGCGTGGTTATATCAAAGAAGGTTTTTATGCTGATTTAGTTTTAGTTGATCCTAATCAAACTACAAAAGTTACTAAAGAATCACTTTTATATAAATGTGGATGGAGTCCTTTTGAAGGACATGAATTCTCATCTGCCATCACTCATACTTTTGTAAATGGAAACCTGGTTTATGAAAATGGAAAGATTGATGAAAGCTCAAAAGGAATGAGGGTTATGTTTAATAGATAAGTCATTATTTTGGGTGAATTTATTTTCATGATTCATTAATTTTTTTTCTTGAAATCTTTTATGGAGATTTATAAAGGAACGCAAACTTTTCATGCCAAAACAAGAAAAGATTGGAGAGATTGGCTAGAAGAAAATCACCAAAAAGAACAATCTGTTTGGTTGATTATTTATAGGAAAGAAAGTGGAATCAAGAGTGTTTATTACCCAGAAGCAGTAGATGAATCGCTTTGTTATGGCTGGATTGATAGTCTTCCAAATAAAAGAGATGAAAAAAGTTATTACCAGTTTTTTTCTAAAAGAAATCCCAAAAGTAACTGGAGTAAAGTCAATAAATTGAAGGTTGAAAAGTTGATTGAACAAAATCTAATGAAACCTGACGGACTTGCTATGATTGAAATAGCGAAATCAAATGGCACTTGGGATATTCTTGATGATGTAGAAAATATTGTTTTACCGGAGGATTTATCAATAGCATTTTCTAAAAATAAAATGGCTTTTGAAAACTGGGAGAATTTCTCTCGTTCATCAAAAAGGGGAATTTTAGAATGGATTTTAAATGCTAAAAAAGCTGAAACAAGAGAAAAAAGAATAAATGAAACGGTATTATTAGCTGCCCAAAATCTAAAAGCAAATCATGGTAAAAATGCTAAGTAAATTTTATCTGTTAATTGGATTAAAATGATGATTTTTCTTCAATCTATTATAAAAATTAATACTTAAAAACCTTTTCCTCTATCGAACCTTTATTTTAAAACTGTATAAATGAATTCCGAAAAACTAAGTTTATTATTATCTCAAATTCGCCCCTTAAAAGAAAAACTGATACTTCATCCGATGTATCAATCAATTAAAACGCCACAACATGTTCATCATTTAATGAGTCATCATGTTTTTGCAGTTTGGGATTTTATGTCCTTGTTAAAATCATTACAAAAGGATTTAACTTGTGTAGATACTCCTTGGATTCCTGTTGGAAATGCCAATACACGTTATTTAATCAATGAAATTGTTACAGGCGAAGAATCAGATATCAATCCTACCGGTGGAAGAATTAGTCATTTTGAATTGTATTTGCTTGCTATGCAACAAGCAGGATGTGATACTTCAGTTATTGAACAATTGATTAAAAACTTGAAAAGCGGAAAATCAATTCACCAGTCTATTCCATATAACGATGCTCCTCCAGCAGCAATAACTTTCATGAATCATACATTAG
>JBMLOK010000268.1:0-1244 GCA_049243005.1 Bacteroidia bacterium
GTTAGTGTGCAAAGAGATACCTATCAAAACATTGTTGATACAGGTTATTTCAGTATCAATTCGGTTGATGCGAGTATCTATAAAAAAGCACATCAAACCAGCGCCAGGTATGAGGTTTCGGAATTTGAAGCTTGTGGATTGAATGAATGGTATTCTGAATCAATTCCGGTTCCTTATGTAAAAGAAAGTAAGTTGAAAATTGGACTGAAATTAGAAAGCATAATTCCTATTCCATTAAACGAAACACTACTGGTTATTGGTAGTGTTCAGGAAATTATATTAGAAGAAGAAGTGTTAAATAAAGATAATTCAATTCAACATGAAAAGCTGGAAAATATAGGTGTAGTAGGATTGGATACTTATTATTCAATGCAAAAAATAGCACAGTTAAATTACGCCAAGCCAGGAAAAGAACCTGAAGAAATCAACTAAAACCAAACAGAAAAATTTCCTATTAACTGTAATGAGTTTTTGCTTGGATTTCCTTTGCTATCAAGAAAAACCTCTTGTTTAGAATCATAGTATTTACAATCGAGTCTTAACATACAATTGTCTAGCACTTTGTAGTTGTATGCCAATGTTACTCCTGCAGTTTGAAATCCTTTAGTATACAAAGGAGTTACCATCATATTTTGAGGATCGTTTAAGTATTCCAATCTTCCCCCTATGCCATGATTTTTCTTTAACCAAAACAAGGTTTGAAAATTCATATTCCACCAATTTTCAGCTCCTTTCACACCCATACTATCCTTTGTATTTTGAATGCCGTAATAAGCATCAATTGAAGCATTAAAACGTTTATTTGATGATTGATAAATGCTATAAAAATCTATAAAATGCCTCTGTCTGAAATCCGGTCTCGGATTGTTTGCGGCATTACCTGAATATAAATTAAGATCCAATAGCCAATTATCAGTAGGTCTGAATTCAAGTTGTAATGCCAGTGATTTATCAGAATTATGTGTAACAGTTTGTTGCCATCCATTCAACAAAAAAACATTAGCAGAAATTTTTGGGTTTAAAGGAATTGACAATTTAGCACCGGTTACAAAATATGGAGAATATTCTGCACCCATTGAGCGTGAATACAAAAATTGGTCTTTACTTACAGGCGATTCGTTTGTAATAGGTGAAGCCATTACACCCACATCAAGCCAGATTTCTTTATTCTTAAACAGTTTAATTCCGGCATTGGCTTCAAGTAAATTCTTTAAAGTTTGAGGCTCACTTGCATAGTTGGTATT
>JBMLOK010000268.1:1344-2649 GCA_049243005.1 Bacteroidia bacterium
ATCTAAAAGAAAACAAATCTAATCATGTTGATTTGTAAAAACACGCAAAACAAAGCTGAAAGAAATATTGTTTATTTGGTAATCATAAAAATTATGGAACAAATAGCCATTTTCGGAGCAGGATGTTTTTGGTGTGTGGAAGCAGTTTTTCAAAGACTAAACGGTGTATTAAAAGTTGAAAGCGGATACAGTGGAGGTTTTATTAAAAATCCGCCATACAGAGAAGTTTGTAGTGGTACTACCGGACATGCAGAAGTATGTAAAATCACTTATGATGACAGCATCATTAGCTTTAAAACTTTACTATCTGTATTCTGGCAAACCCATGATCCAACAACATTAAACAGACAAGGAAATGATGTTGGAACACAGTATCGTTCAGCTATTTTTTATCTAAATGAAGAACAAAAAAATGAAGCTGAAAAGCTAAAAATGGAACTTGATGAAACAGGAGTTTTTCATTTACCCATCGTTACAGAAATTACGGCTTATTTAAATTATTATCCTGCTGAAGATTATCACCAAAACTATTATAACCAAAATTCGGAACAGGGTTATTGTCGTTTTGTTGTAGCACCAAAAGTTGAAAAACTATATAAAGTGTTTGGCGATTCCTTGATTCTAAAAAAAGATATTTAAGTTACTGAATCCAATTGAACTCAAACACATTGAATAAATTTGAGTTCAATTGGCTTAAGTGTTCAAACGAAATGTTTAATTTGCGGCATGGATAAAGACAAAGGACTTTTATTAAAGCAAGACCTCATACATGCAGCAAGTTTGGCTTTGGAAGAAAGAATTAAAGCGGCTGAAAAAGCCATGAAATCGGCACAGGAATCGGCAAATAGTGAAGAAAAAAGCAGTGCAGGTGACAAATACGAAACCGGCAGAGCAATGGGTCAGCTAGAAAGAGATATGAACGCCAAACAATTGTTGATGGCTCAAAATGAATTAAATGCCTTACAAGCCATAAAATTAGATGCCAAAACAACAGCCAAATCAGGTTCATTAATCAAGACATCTCAGAACTACTATTTCATCTCAATAGGTTTAGGAACCTTCGAAGCAAACAATATCAAGGTGCATTTGGTATCTCCTCTCTCTCCTATTGGCAAAGCCATGGAAGGATTAGGCATTGGAGATGATTTTGTTTTCAATGGACAAAGTCAGTTAATTGAATTTGTAGTATAGTTTCGATTGAAAAAGAAAAAGGCTTAATATTGCGCAAAACATCATTATGATACAAAGACTTCAAACCGTATACCTGGCCCTCATTATTGTGATTCTGGTTTTGTTATGCAGCAT
>JBMLOK010000268.1:2749-4392 GCA_049243005.1 Bacteroidia bacterium
TTGGATTATCTATTTTCTTCTTTATTATTTATTTAAATCTGAGAGCCATCATGCTCATCAAAAAAGATGAAGAATTGGTGAGAAGTGCTGATAGAATAAGGTAATAAAAGGTTTTAAAATATTTGATTGTTTGAAACAATAACAATCATAAAAAGAGAATTTTTGCTTTTGTAAATTCAACAAAAAAGCAGAAATTCTCTTTTTTATTTAGTATCAATGGAATTTATTGTTGTTGCAATTTCTATTTTACTTTTTAGGTAAGGATTAATAAATTATGAACAATAGCGAAATTATCATCTATCAAAATTCAGATGGGAATATCAAAATAGATGTCCGATTGGAGGATGAAACAGTTTGGCTTACACAAGACCAAATGGCGAGTTTGTTTGGAAAAGCAAAATCCACCATTAACGAACATATTAAGAATATCTATCATGAACAAGAGCTGGAAGAGGCAGCAACGATGAAGAAATTCGGAAATTCCGAATTTCAGCAAAAAGCTCCTTTTTACTATAATTTAGATATAATTATTTCTGTTGGTTATAGAGTAAAATCACAACAAGGAACTCAGTTTCGGATATGGGCGACTCAACGCTTAAAAGAATTCATTATAAAAGGATTTACGCTAAATGATGATCGATTCAAGACTGGCAATTCAATGAACTACTTTAACGAATTACAAGAAAGAATCCGAGAAATACGTTTATCAGAACGTTTCTTTTATCAAAAAATCAAAGATATTTATACCACTAGTATTGATTATGACCCCAAAGACGAAAAAACGTTTGAGTTTTTTAAGGTAGTTCAAAACAAGTTATTGTGGGCCATCAGCGAACAAACAGCAGCAGAATTAGTATTTCGTAGAGTTGATGCAAATTTACCTTTGTTAGGTATGCAAGCGTTTGACAAGAAAAATACGATTACCATAAAGAAGGTCGATGTGAGCATCGCTAAAAACTACTTAAACGAAGATGAAATAAAACTACTGGGATTATTAGTAGAGCAATATTTAGCGTTTGCAGAAACAATGGCTCAACAAAGAATTCCAATGTATATGGCAGATTGGATTCAACGTTTAGATAGTATACTTCAATTGAATGGAAGAGAATTACTAACACATGCCGGCAAGATCAGTCATGAAAAGGCATTAAAGAAATCTGAAGAAGAATTTGAAAAATATAAGATATCTCAAAGAGCAATAGAAAAAGAGCAAAGTTTAAAAGAGATTGAGGAGGATATTAAGAGAATTAAAAAAGCCTAATAAATAAAACTCTAAGAGATTAATTTGAGGTAAAAAAGCAGAAAATTTCTTTTTTATTTAGCAACAATCACCCAAAATTCTGTCGTGAATAATGACGAATGACATCCAGAGTATCACTAAAAAAAGGAGAAAATTTAAACCGATGATAGGCACCTTAAATCTTCTTGGTTCAACGGTATTCTCTGTAAACTTTTTGTTTACAAAATAGCTTAGCAAAGCTAAACCTTGAAATACAAACAAACCAGGATATAAACCAGTATACCAAATAGCTCCAAGACTTAACAAAGCTGCGATACTCGTACTATAACGTGAAAGAATTCTGGAAAAACGATACATGAAAACTAAATTTAGAAAGGTGAAAATAGGAAAAGATTGTTAAAAA
>JBMLOK010000269.1:0-2612 GCA_049243005.1 Bacteroidia bacterium
ATGAAGTATTTTTACAACGAAGGTAAGTGTTGCACTTATCTGTTGAACTCAGCATATATTGATAAAAAAGAAATGTTAATTTATTTAACAATATAAACAAGTAGCCATACAACAAATGAGTAGTTTATTAAAAGACAGGTACAACCCAACATTTTATGAGATTCTTTCGAATGCCATAACTAAGGTTTATCCTCATTTTAACAAGAAAAAGTTCATCAAAGAAATTTTCTGTGAAGATTTTGAAAACAAGGAATTAAAAGGAAGAATGAAACATACCACAACAGTTGTTCATCAATTCCTACCTTCAGATTTTAAAGAAACCTCTGCTTTATGGATAAATATAGTTGATGTTCTTAGAAAAGAAGGTCATCAGGGATTGGCATTAGAGTTTATGTTTATTCCGGATTATATAGAAACTTTTGGGATAGAATATTTTAAAGAAAGTACTGAAGTCTTCGAAAAGATTACATCCTTTACCAGTTGTGAATTTGCAGTTCGTCCATTTATCATAAAATATGAAGAAAAGATGCTGAAAATCATGCAATCTTGGAGTAAACACAATGACCATCATGTTAGAAGATTGGCAAGTGAAGGAAGCAGATCGAGATTACCTTGGGCCATTGCCTTACCTAAATTTAAAACCGACCCCACTCCTATTCTACCTATTTTACATCAGTTAAAAAATGACCCTTCAGAATATGTGAGACGAAGTGTTGCTAATAGTATAAATGACATTTCGAAAGACAATCCCAATATCGTATATGAAATTATTCAATCGTGGAAAGGAGCTGGCAAAGAAACTGAAGCTATCATTAAACATGGTTCTAGAACTTTGTTAAAAAAGGGTGATGTAATTGTACTTAACTATTTTAATCTGAATGAAAAGGAACATTTGATTTGCAAAAATTTCAGTATACATCAAAAACAAATCAAGATTGGAGAGAGTATTGTGTTTTCATTTGAATTAGTAAACAATGAAAATCATACCTGTAAAGTTCGATTGGAATATGGCATATACTACCTTAGAAACAATGGTACTCACAGCAAAAAAGTATTTAAAATTAGTGAACGTGAACTTCAACCCGGAGAAAAATTATTCATTGAAAGAAAACAAAGCTTTAGGGTAATCACAACTAAACAATTTTATTTAGGAGAACAGAAATTATCAATCATTATCAATGGTAAAGAAAAGTTCATTGGAAATTTTGAACTCCTAAAAGAAAATTAAAATAGCCTTTAGATTCGCTAACAAATATCATTTTACCCTTATTTACTTTCATTTAATTTTGAGAATTAAATCAGATTAAATCCATTCATGATTAAATAAAAACAGAATGGGCTTGTTCAAATTAATCTAAAAATTATGAAATACTCATTTTTAACTTTAGCAATTACCATATTTATTTTTGGTGCATGTGATAACCAATCGTCAATAAATAAAAACAAGACCCAAAAACCAGATTCTTTATCAAATGATACAAAATTAGACACCAATTCAATTGTTCCAAATGGTTTTACTTTACTTGAAAACAATTGTTTTGTTTGTCATAGTCCGGATGCTAAAATGGAAGTTAGATTAGCTCCACCAATGGAAGCTGTAAAAAGACATTATATAAATGAAGAAACTAAGGAAGAAGATTTTACTGCTGATTTTATAAAATTTATTAATAATCCTGCTGAAGAAAATACCAAAATGCCAGGAGCTGTTAAAAAATTTGGTGTAATGCCAAAAATGAGTTTTAGTGAAAATGAATTGAAAGCAATAGCACATTATATTTATATAAGTAAACTAGAAAAACCAGATTGGTTTGATAAACATTATCAAGAGGAAAAGGCCAAATATTCGGGCAAGAAGTAAATTAAAATTCTTACAAAATTACTTAACATCTTTCCAGTCATTTACATTGTTTTCAATGTAGATTTTTATTCGTTCGTATTCTTGTTTATCACGAATGATGCGATCGTAATAACGCGTTTGCCATCTGAAATCAACATTAATTTTTCTCATTTCAAAAGTACATCTTCCTTTATACCATCTGATAATTCTTGGAATATTATCGTTTAGCATAGGATTATTATATCCTGCAAAACCTCCAATTTGAAGTTCATCTAATCCATCCGTTACATCTACAGAATTGCTATTTTCTTTTGTGAATTGTTTATCAATTACAATGATGCCATGCACATGATTTGGCATAATTATAAAAGAATCTAATTGTGCATAAGGAAAATGATTGGGAATATCCAACCAGCATGATTCTGCAATTTTTCCTAATTCAGTCGCGATTAATTCCTGCCGCACTGGTAGAGACGCGATTAATCGCGTCTCTACAGAAGACGCGATTAATCGCGTCTGTACAGGGACGGGGGAAATTTCCCCAAAATAATGAATCATATTATGTGTGCATATGGTTATAAAATATGCGGCATTGTTTCCATAATCCCACCATTGTGCGCGAGCAGAAGGAATTCGGTATTTGTTTTTAAATTTTTCCATTATTCTGATATCATTAAAAAAATGGAAATAAATAAATTGTGGTTGATAGAATCGTAGGTAAACGTAAGTAAACGGATAAAAACGGATACCGTTAATTGTAGAGACGCGATACCGT
>JBMLOK010000269.1:2712-54208 GCA_049243005.1 Bacteroidia bacterium
ACGGTTGGGTATTTCAACAGCCGCGATAAATCGCGGCTGTACGGAGGATTATTTTTATATTCAGAAATTATGCAAATTGCCAAGGTTTAGCTATTAAGAATATAATGATGAAAATTTTCGCAGAAACAGAAAGATTGATTCTTAGAGAAATGACTCAGGAAGATGCTGAATCTTTTTTTGAAATGGATTCAAAACCCGAAGTGCATAGATACTTAGGAAATAAACCTGTAGAGAGTCTTCAACAAACAATAGATGTGATTGAATTTGTTAGACAACAATATATTGATAATGGAATTGGTCGATGGACACTCATCGAAAAGGCAAGCGGAGATTATGTTGGTTGGGGCGGACTTAAACTGATAAGAGAAGATACAAAAAATATAGTTGATTATTTAGATGTTGGATACAGGCTTACTCCTAAACACTGGAATAAAGGTTATGCAACAGAATCCGCAATTGCAAGCGTAAAATATGGTTTTGAAAAGTTAAAGCATTCTATGATTTATGCTACAGCACATAAAGAAAACAAAGCATCTAGACATGCTTTAGAAAAAACCGGTTTGATGTGTACCGATGATCATGATTGGGAAGGAATTCCTTGTGATTGGTTTGAAATAAGTTTCGAAACATGGAAAGAAAAACATAGTTTCAAAACGAGTAATATTCTATTATTTTAATTTAAACTTTTAAAAAATGATTAAATCAATTAAGCCTTTTATTGGTGCTAAAGATTATCTAAAATCTCAAGATTTCTATAGTGAAATGGGTTTTGAGGCAACTGTCCTGAGCCATAACTTAATTGTATTTGAAATGGAAGAATTTGCCTTCTATTTACAAGACGCATATGTTGAGGATTGGATAAATAATTCAATGGTTTTTCTGGAAGTTGAAGACATCAATGCATTTCATCAAACATTATCAAAAAAAGATTTACCAAATAAATTTGATGGAGTTCGGTTGAGTGAAATCAAACAAATGCCATGGGGTAAAGTTTGTTATTTACATGATCCTTCTGGTATTTTATGGCATATTGGAACATTTCAGTAATCTAAAATGAGTGAACTAAAAGTTGGTATTATGGGAGCAATGTCCGAGGAAATTGAGGGCATTCTTGAACTGATAGATTCTGTAGCAGAAATAAAAATAGGCAATCGCACTTATTATGAAGGTAAATTAAATAATGTAAAAGTCGTTTTGGTTTTTTCGAGGTGGGGAAAAGTAGCAGCCAGTTCTACAGTGTCTGCATTGATACATCATTTTGGAGTGAACCAGATACTATTTACCGGAGTGGCCGGAGCTATACAAAATGATTTAGAAATTGGTGATATTGTAATAGGTAGAAGATATATTCAGCATGATTTGGACGCCAGACCATTGATGAAACAATTTGAAATTCCATTATTAGGTAAAACCTTTATTGAAGCTGATGAACAACTTTTGCAAACCATAGAAAAAGCTGTTTGTAATTTTGCCATACAATTAAAAAATAAACAAGTAATTTCAGATGAAATTCTTTCTAAATTTAATATAGAATCTCCCAGGATATTGATTGGAGATATTGCTAGCGGAGACCAATTTTTCTCAAGTTTAGAACAAAAAAATCAACTGAGTAGTTTATTACCAACAATATTATGTGTTGAGATGGAAGGTGCTGCTGTGGCTCAGGTTTGTTATGAATATGGAATTCCATTTTGCATAATCAGAACCATTTCTGATACAGCAGATCATGATGCTCATCTTGATTTTCCAAAATTCCTTAAAGAAGTATCTGGTAAATTTTCAACTGAAATAGTTAAAGAATACTTTAAACTAATTGAATCATGAGTACCACAAAATTATTAGCTAAACATTTCAAAGAAGTATATTTTGGTGGCAACTGGACCTGTTCAAATTTAAAGGAGACTCTTTCTGATATTACTGTTGAAGAAGCAAATTTTAAAATAGCAGATTTCAATTCCATTTTATGTTTGAGTTACCATATTCATTATTTTGTAGAGGTTCAAACAACATTTCTTAAAGGATTAGAAGTAAAAGCCAGTGATAAATTAAGTTTTAATCATCCTGAAATAAATGAGGAGATTGAATGGCAGGAATACAAAAATAAATTATGGAATGAGGCTGCTGATTTTATTCAGCTATTGGAACAACTGAATGATGATGTATTACTATTTGATTTCATTGCACCTCAATATGGCAATTACTTCAGGAATATCAATGGATTGATTGAACATACCCATTATCATTTAGGACAAATTAATTTAATAAAAAAACTAGCTCGAATTCAATTAAGCTAAGTTCTTGTCCAATAATATTTCTATTAAAAATTGAAATTAATTTTGCGCAACCAATTGTTTGCATATATTTGCAACCGATTAGTTTCACAATTATGAGAAGAGATGTCTTTCAAGCAATTGCAGACCCAAGCAGGCGCGCTATTATTACATTAATTGCAATCCAAGCAATGACACCTAATGCTTTGGCAGAGCACTTTGATACAAGTCGACAAGCAGTATCCAAGCATTTAAAAATTCTACTTGAATGTGAATTAGTAAAACAAGAACAGATTGGAAGAGAAATTTTCTATTCTTTAGAAGCAGCAAAAATGAAAGAAATAGACCAATGGATAGCCCAATTTAGAAAATTATGGGAAAACAGATTTAATGAACTTGACAATATTTTAATCAACCTAAAAAACAAAAAAAAATGAAGTTATTATTTGATTTTATTGCTGACAAAGAAAACAGTAGAATTTTAATCAAGCGAGAATTTGCTGCAAAAAAAGATTTAGTTTGGGAAGCCTGGACTACCCCTGAAATACTTGATTTATGGTGGGCTCCTAAACCCTATCAAACTAAAACCAAAAGCATGAATTTTACTATTGGTGGAATGTGGTTGTATTGCATGGTAGGACCTGAAAATGAAGTTCATTGGTGCAGGGCTGATTATTTAAGTATTGAACATCAAGAGTCTTATTCAGGTTTAGATGCATTTTGTGATGAAAATGCCAATATCAATACTGAATTTCCAAGAACCAA
This sequence comes from Bacteroidia bacterium, assembly GCA_049243005.1. GTDB lineage: Bacteria > Bacteroidota > Bacteroidia > UKL13-3 > UKL13-3 > CAISCU01. Next base: position 5,748 of record JBMLOK010000269.1, read on the forward strand.
ATGGAATGTTAAGTTTGAAGAACATGGTGAAAATACTGTCGTTAATATCATCAATCAATTCGAAAAACTTGAAGATCTGGAACAAATAATTGAACTTGGATTCAAAGAAGGATTCACCATGGCTATGGGAAATCTTGATGAATATTTTGCTTCAAAAAAATAAACTGTTAATTTTAATTTTAATCCCATCACTTATGAAAAACCCTAAAATCATTTATTGGATAACAACAGGTTTGTTTTCCGCATTCATGTTATTCTCTGCAATCCCAGATTTAATGGTGGTTGAAGAAGCGAAAACATTTATTCTTCACTTAGGCTATCCTGAATATTTTATCCCATTTATAGGATTTGCAAAATTGCTTGGTAGCATTGCTATTTTAATACCATCATTTAATAAAATAAAAGAATGGGCTTATGCCGGACTGGTATTTGATTTAATTGGAGCCTTTTATTCAAACTTCATGACAGATGGATTTAACTGGGGATTTCTAATGGCTATTCCTATCTTTTCAGTGATAGCGATTTCCTATATATATAATCAAAAGGTAAATCCAACTACCTAGAATAATTAATAGAAAAACTGCATTTAATAAGCAGTTTTTCTATTTTTTCAATAAACTCAAAACCTCATTTAACAACAATTCTGAAGCTTCAATTTCTTCCTTCTTAATTGAAACACTTTCTATATTAAATCCAAAAGGAATGTTTTTAGCTTGTGCATATTCAATCATTTCAAATGCAATATTCTTACATACATTGACCGATTTATCAAGAATATTATTTGAATGTTTTAAATCGTTATAAAGCCACTTTGGCACTTCAATACCAAGCCATTCCATAAACTTTAAAGTTTTCAAGGAACCACAAGGAGCTAAAGTAAAAATCATTGGACTTAATTCAATCTCAGATTCCATAGATGCATAAAAATAATCAGACAATAAATTTTTAGCATTATTAGGACTATAAACACATTGGGAAACGAAGAAACTACAACCATTCTGCACTTTTTTAAAGATTCGTAAATGCTCATCAGCACTTTTTACATGTCGTTCAGGTATAGTAACTCCTCCTAAAATTAAAGAATCAAAATTTTCCTTTCTCAGTCGATATGCATCTGAAAGAGAAAAATTATTCTTCAAAACTTGTTGTTGAGAAGAAGCCCCTACAAAAACAGAAAATTCAAGATCAGAATTATTTTTGAGCCAGGTATTAAAATCATCCTCATTTGAGTTGGCAATACTTTTGTATACTATTTTAGGAACATTCAATTCATTTAAAAACTCTTTTGCATACCTATCAGGCTGAACAGTTGAAATGAATGCAAACGGCCTCTCAGCATCGGTTCTGTCGGTTTCATCCTGTATATCATACAATATTAATCCATCAATATTTGCCTTGCTTAACATGCTCAATTGCTTTTGCGCAATAGCATGTATCTTCTCCATATCGTTGTTAATTTTAGGAGGAGTTAAACTATAAAAAACAAGTCCACTTTCTTTATTTAATATTTTATCCTTCAGCATAAGTCGAATTTCAGAATTTAAATGTAATGAGTAACAATTTAATTTCTAAAATAAACGATTTCATTTTTAAAATTCAATGTTTATTAAATTTAGATTATCACCTATCAATCTAATAAATTAAATACATTTGAATATATTGAAAACGAATGACAAGCGCAGAACTAAAAGCATACTTGGTAAGATTTCTAAGTTCCTTTAAGGAATTAAGTGAAGCTGATATCAAACAATTATCAGTATCTATAAGAATGAAGTTTTGTAAAAAGGGCGAAATATTAGTTAGGGAAGGTGATTTTTGTAATGAGTGTTATTTTGTTCTGAAAGGCTGTTTAAGAAAATATGAAATCAAAGATGGAAATGAAATAACAAGTGCTTTTTACATGGAACAAGAGGCTGCAATTTTATTTACTCCATTAAAAACTAAAAGTCCATCCTCAAGTTTTCTGGTTTGTGCTGAAGATTGTATTTTGATTTTAGGCAATCTGGAGGAAGAAAAGGAAGCATATACCAATTTTCCTCATTTAGCCGAAATAACAAGAAAAATGATGGAAGTTGATATGGGTAAACTTCAGGAAAAACTAACTCATTTTATCAATTCGAATGCAGAAGAAAGGTATCTGGATTTAATCAAGAATAAACCTGAATTATTGAAAAGAGTTCCTCAACATCAAATTGCTTCTTATATAGGAATTAGTGCAGAATCATTGAGCAGAATCCGTCGTAAAATTGCCTTGAAATCGTAATTTGATCAAATAAAAAGCAAGTAATAATTCTGAAGCTGCACAAGGCAATGCAATTATTTTGTTTACTACATCTGAATATTCAAAATATGCCGGCAAAAAAGAAAGTAGAGAATGATGAGTAGCATATAAAACTCCCGCTAATAATAGCAAAAATGGAAGAAATTTAGGTCCGAATTTTAATCTACATATAACATTAGATAGTATTATTAAATGAAATCCAAAAACTATCAATGCAATAGACCAAAACTTATAAAAAAAACGAATTGCATCTGTTAATTCCTGTTTAGAATAATTAAGATTAAAATTTAAAGAAATTAAATCCAGCAAACTATAAATCAACATAATAGCATAAATCAACCTTAATAAAAACGCAAATTTGTTTGAGTTAAATCTTGCATTTTCAAACGAATTATAAAAAGCATAAGCAAATAAAACATCTAAAAAAGCTATCAGAATAAAACAACTAATAAAACCAATTAGTGAAATGTTAGGCAATCGAACTTCATTAATTTGAGCATAATTCAATTTTGGATAAAAAACACCAAATGCAATTCCAGCTATAATTGCCATTAAAAAAAGAGAGATTCCTGCTACAAGCTTCCAGTTTTTAGAATAAACTTTTGTTTTCATGGCACAAATCTGCGCTTAATAAAAAACCTAGGCATTGACATTTGGTAAGAAATTCCCAAATCAAAAAAACTTAATAAATTCTAAAAAAACTTGCTTTATTAAAAATTTTAAAAGTATATTTATCTGATTATTAAATACATTATGAAAACAATTTTACTCAATCTCTTAGCTGTTGCAGTTGGAGTTATGCTTGGTAGCATGGCAAATATGGGTATTATCTTGATTAGTGATACTATTATTCCACCGCCTGAAGGAGCCGATTTAACAACCACAGAAGGACTAAAAGCATCTATGCATTTATTTAAGCCAATTAACTTTTTAATGCCATTTTTAGCTCATGCTCTGGGTACTTTAGTTGGTGCAACACTTTCAGGATTAATTGCTGCTAGTCATAGAATCCTGTTTTCAATGGCCATTGGAATTTTTTTCCTAATTGGAGGAATTCTAAGTGTTTATATGCTTTCATCGCCACTTTGGTTTTCAATAACAGATTTAACATTGGCTTATTTACCAATGGGATTCATTGGTGGTAGATTGGCATTGGTTCTGAAAAAATAGGAGTAAATGAAAATATTAACTTATTCTATATTTTTTGCAATTGGATTGTTTGTAGTTCGATTTCTGTATTCCTGTAATTCATTCCAATTAAGTGAAGCAGACAAAAATCTAGCTAAGGCAATGGAATTTGATGAAGATGTTTTAAAAGAAATTAAACCTTATTTTTCAAATCCTCCAGAAGCATTTCATTATTCATTAGGAAAAGCCTTAGTTGATGACAAATGGATAGAAACCGATACAATTGATGCAAAAGGAATTGCTATTTATGAAAATCCACCAAAATCTTCAGAAAACGTTCTCTTACTAAAAGATAGGTTACGCGAAAAAGGATATACAATCTTTTTGATGGAAAATAATTTTGGTATTGAAAAACGAGCCGATTTAGTAGGAATTCTAAAGACAACAGACAAATATGAAATTCTAAAAATCATAGAAACTAATGGAATCAATCATGATTTAGAAAATGATAGTTTGATTCAAATTATTAAAAAATTAGATTCAATTTATGATTTGGAATTAATTGGTGCAGGTGGCGATTGGTGTGAGTTTATCATCCATAAAGAACCTTCGGATTATAAAAAATTTGCTGAAGAAATTTATGAAATCTGTCCTGATATTGTAGACCAAGGAACAGAAACAGTAGAGGCATTAGCTGAAGAAATGAAAAGAACAAAACGCCTATACTTTTGGTGGGATTAATTTATGTACAATAAAATTTAAAAATTCACTTAAAGAGGATATAAGATTTTGAATTTACTTAGATATTTTGAGACATTAACAGCCTTTAATTTTATTAAAAAACTAGCATAAAAAACGGCATTGATGTTTAATCAATGCCGTTTTTATTTATAGAATTATTCTTAATGTACAGCGAAAGTTTTAGTTACTTGATTACCATTTTTACTGATAACTACGAAATAAATTCCCGGACTTAAAGCTAGAGTTTCACAAAATACTTTTGAATCTTTTGTTTGAAAAGGAATTTCAATCTGATGACCTAAAATATCTGTAAACATTAATTGAGCGCCAATTAAATCTGCTCCTTCCAATACAAATTTATCGGAAGTAGGATTTGGATAAAGGTTGATTGTTTTACCAAAACTTATCTCCTCTTTACTTAAAAACCAATCAGTAGTAAAACCATATTCAATTTCACTTCCAAAATCGGGCTGTATGGTTTTAATTACAGTTCCATTGGTATTTTTAAATCTGATAAACCCTGTTCCTTGTGAACTATTTGCCCACCACTGAACACCATCGGCTCCTTTATCTTTTACTTTTAACCTGTAACATCCACTTAATTCATAAGTATTTGAATGTAGAGTTGTGGCTTTAGTAAAGGTTTTTGAATCGATAACATTACCCGACTCATCTAAAATTTCATAAGAATTTTCTGTAGGATTGTTATTTGTATAAAACTCCAATGTGAATTTTCCAGGTAATACCTCAGGTCTGTTAAATGGTGATTCCATTTTATTGTTGTATACATATTCATCAGCCTGTCCATTTACAGTTTTAATTTCTGCATAAAACTTATTACCTGATTGTTTAACATTACCTAACCACATGGCACCAATTGGCAAATGGAAACTTTGAGTATCAAGAAAATTAAGGTTTCCAGTCCAGGTAAAAGTTTGTTTTTCACCGCTATTTACCCAATAAAGAATTTCAACCTGAGTAATTGGCGAACGACCAGTATTTTGAATAGTTATTTGAGGCTTTGAACAAGCAGGATTTAAACGAGTATAAAGCACTTTATCACTTGGTTGTTGGATATCATAAACTCTGGCATCAAGATTAAAACTAGGATCACCATAAGTTACCAATTGATGTGCTATATGATACCTATAGTCACCACCTGCTTTTGGAGGTAATGAGCTTGCATAATCTAAACTAAATTTAGAACCAGGATTTAATTTAGGAGTAATATTAAACTCCTTCAGTAATGACCTTTCACCTGGGCACCAGCCTTCTCTATCATAAACCCATGTGCCACCTTGAGGGAAAACCGGATTCTTAGAACATTCACTATAAATTCTCCAAACATAATCGGTATCACCACCATTGATATTTAACATGTGATTAACCACACCACCATTCGCTTCAAATTCACCTTCTGCGCCATGTCCTGTTATTGTTGATCTCAATTTAAAACTCTTACCAGTGCTTAATGTAGGTACATCAACAGCAAAGTAGCGTGAGTTATTGTTAATACTACCAATTCCGGCAGCACCTGTTCTGTTGGTTCCTTGCCAGATTTGATTAAACTCAAGCACAGGTCGTGGAGGTGTACCAACTACAAACCAGAATTCAAGGTCCATTTGTTCCTGGTTCTGGCCTCCCAATGTCATTAAAATCCTCTTTTTTCCTTTTAGTAATGGAGCAAAATCTGTGACATCAAAATACCAAGTTCTACCATTTTGACCAAAATTTAAACCGATACCATAAGGAGTAACAAAAGACATAATTTCATTATAAAACGGAAATCTTCTATAGTAGTTTAAGTTGCTAACTTGAAAAACTCCATCTTCCAAAACATCAATAGAATCAAGCAATTCCATTGTTTCACCATCAAATATTTTTGAATAAAATGCAGGATAATATTGAGTATCAACTGTATCTAATTTGATTTCATCACTAGCTATTGGAAATTGATTCGCTTTAGAGTTGATGCTATATTTTTGAATAACTGATTTTTGAAAAGGTAAGGAATCCAGCACAAAAACATCTGAAATTTGAGTTACATAATCACCTTTAATTAATGAAACTTTTGGTCTTATTTCACTCAAATTAAAAGAACGATTTAGCTCTTCTCCCCTATCATATGCCCAAGAAAAGTTTTCTCCATTAACCAAAACATTACTAATTAAATTACGCATTTGATTCCCTAAAGCCTCATTCATTGGGTAGTATGAAACCAAATTTTGTGACATTGGATGAAACTGATTTGGGTTACTAAACATCCAATCTTTAATTAAACTATCAGGAATTTCTTTATTCCAAAATGATAAATCATTGATTTTACCTTTATAGTTTCCACCACCTGTTTGATCTTTACCAAGTAGTAAATTTAGAATATTCATTAACTTGGTTTTACCTGTTCCGGAATGCCAAAGGTTTCCATTCAGATAAATTTTCATTGAACCTGTAGTTGCATTTTTTGTGAAAGTCCAATGATTCCATCTCCCGCCTTGTTCGGCTGAAGTAGCAATTTTGTTGATTCTATCGTATCCTCCTGCAGCATAACCACAATCAAAATAGATATTATTACTTCCATGTGGAAGGTGAATATTCAATTGTCTTTCACCCTGATTAATTGGATATGCATATAAAATTGAATTCGAAGCCGGCATTAAGCTAGCATCACCATAAGCCCAAAACTGAATTGTAAATTCTTTATTTATAGTTGAAAAACCTGTAGTATCAAGCCTTGCAAAGCCTTGATTTTTTAAATCAATTGCATAGTTATTATGAGTTGAAATAGAACTTCCTAAAAAGGCAAAATCAACTTTAAACTGCAGTAAATTTTGTGGAACTGAATTTGTAAAAGATAATTCAACAACTACATTACTTGAACCATCCCAGTTAAATGAGTTAAAAAACTGAAGTTGATTTTCACCAGTAACAAATTGAGTAGACTTGTTATAAACTTCTACAAAACCATTGCTGTGTGGTTTTTTAAAATTCAACACGTTTAAAGAATCGTGCTTCATTTTGATTTTGAGAAAAGCAAGATTTGAACCTGAACCTTCTACAAATAAGCTAATCCCTTTAATATTACCTGCCGACATTCCCGCATTGAGTAATTCAGAAGCAAGAATAATAAACTGCATTTTACCTGAATTTTGAGAAGCATTCAACATCAAATCAGAGTTTAAACTACCGGCTCCAATGGTATATTTTGTTTCTGATTTTGTTGAATCGATTATTACATTTTTTTGTTTAAAACGATAATAATTATATGGTGCATTTAGAGCATATTTAAAGCTGTTTCCTGTAAAATTTGAGATTACAAAATTTGGTTGTGTGCTGAGAACCTCCTCTACTTTTGATGAATCAACAATGTAAGTATTACAACTATAATCCCACTCTCCACAACCCTGATCTCTGTTAGTACTATTTGAAACAAGTCCATTTTTGCAACGCATATTGTATTTAAGTATAATCTTCTCATAGGAGAGATTATTATCAGGAAAAATGGCAAAAGTATCTCTATTGTTGCTGCCATAATGAAAGGTTTTCACCTTTATGGTATCACCAATATTCTGGGCATTAGAAGAATAGCCAATGGCAAAAAGTAAAAGAATTAGTAATATTTTTTTCAAAGCTGAATAAGTTTAATCTACCAAATATATAAGAAATTGCGGTATTTATTTGTCAAAATCTAAAACAACAAATGAAGATTTTAATAAAAAAGGTGGATATCAAGATATAGTTAAATGGGAAAATATTAAGAATTAAAATTTTGAATAAAAATTAGATTTGAAGAATATGAAATTAAAACTAATCCTATTTCAATTAGCGTTTCTTTTAGGTTTTGCACTTCAAGCTCAAAAAATCAATTGGGTTGAAACATTTGGAGGAAAAGGATTTGAACAAGGAAGAAATATTATTTTAGACCAAGCAGGAAACTCAATTATATTAGGTGCATTTACTGATACCTGTTACTTTAGCCCAAACAATTTTCTGGTAACAAATGGTGGATATGATATTTTTATCAGCAAACAAAATCAAAATGGCGGTTTAATTTGGACGTATAGTTTTGGTGATAATGGTTTTAATAAAGCTGAATCTATTACCAGTGATGATTATGGAAATATTTACGTTGTTGGAAACTTTACAGGTACAATTGATTTTAATCCCGGTATTGGTTATGATACTCTGAGTTCATGGATTCAAAGTACAGGATTTGTTTTAAAGATTAGTTCAACGGGAAATTTTGTTTGGGTTAATAAAATTGGTGGATTCTTATCTGACACATTTAATGTAGTTGGGGCCATAGCTGAAAGTAATTTGGTTAAATACGACCAAAATGGAAGTATTATTATTGGAGGCCGATTTGAGGGAAATATTGATTTTGATTTTAGTTTAACCAAGGATAGCATTTTTCTGGGAATGGGCAATTATATTTTGAAGCTTGATACTTCAGGTAGTTTTAAGTGGGTAAGAATCATGAAGAATATTGATACTGATAAGACTTTCACCGCACTTCAAGCTAATAAAAATGGAGAAATTATAGCGGCAGGATTGTTTACAGGAGAAATTGATTTTGATTTGGGACCTGATACTTTTTTGATGTCAGCACCAAATAGTTTATTCGCAAATTTTGTTCTAAAACTTGATTCAACTGGCGAATTTAAATGGGTTAAGAGTATCAGTCAAAATGGTTATTTAACTATAAACGATATTCACACAGAAATTACAGGTAAAATAATTCTATGCGGAAATTTCGCTGATTCTGTTGGATTTAATCCGGCTAATCAAATTAAAAACCATTATTCAAGCAATCAGGCCAATAGCTTTTTATGTATCTGGACAGAAAATGGAAATTATATTCAATCATATTCTTTGAATTCGAATAGAAACAATTTTGCACAAACCATTCATTCAGATAATGATGAAAATATTTATTTAAGTGGTTTTGCTTTAGGAAAGTTTTGGGTGAATACAATCTATCAAACTGATACATTTTTACCTAAACAAAACAGTGATATTTATTTATTAAAGTTTGAATCAAATGGCCAAATTCAATGGGGTAATTTACTTCCGGGAAATGGAAACATGAACCAAAGTAATTTCATTCATAATACAGCATTTAACAAAAGTTTAAATCAACTTTATTATACCGGATTTTTTATTGACTCGAATAATTTTGTATTACAAAAATCTGGTATTCAACAATCAAAAGGTTTTTCAGATATATTTCTCACAAATTTACAATTGTGTAACTCTAGCTTAAGTTATGTAAAGCATGACGATGTTTATAAAATAAAAGACACTGCTTATTTTACTTGTTTTGATAAACTTTCAGGTAGTAATTATCAGTGGCAGGAAAAAATTAATGGTGTGTTTAGCAACATTCAAAATGATAGTTCAATATCAGGAACCAATACAACAACTTTAACAATAAAAGACCTAAAACTATTGGATAATGGAAGAATATTTAGGTGTAATGTTTTGGCTGATTCATGTTTAAGTAGAAGTAAAAACTATACTTTAAATGTTGTTACTTGTCTCAAGTTAATTGATTCAATGATTTATAAACTCAGCACAAATATTGATGAACCTTTAAAATTGGTAGTAAAAACAAAAGAACCAGAAAAAAACCAATATGAATGGCAAGTTTTAAAACTGGGAAAATTTGTAAGAATTCCTGATTCAATTGGAGTTGCTGGAATTGACAATGATACTTTGCTTATCAATCAAAGTAAACTAACTAATAACCAAAACTATTATAGATGTATCGTAAATCAGGAGGAGTGTTCTGAGAAAAGTGATTCAATCTTACATATTACAAATTGCTCCGGCTTAATAGGTCAAACAGACTCAATAAAATATTATAAAACTGGTGATACCATTCTATTGACTGTTCAATCAAAAATAGCAGAACAATATAGTTGGGAGATGAGAATACTTGGATCATTTATAGCCATATCTGAATTAAGCACGAGATTTAAAGGTATGAAAAATGATACACTGTTAATTTTAAATGCAGATGCTAATTTTGACAATACCGAATTTAGGTGCTTATTAATCAATGGGCCATGTCAGGCTTACATTGGAGTAACTACAACTAAGTTAAAAATTGAAAATTCATTAAAGGAAAATAATTCCGAAAAGGTATATGAATTGTATCCAAATCCAACTACAGGAATAATAAGAATAGAAGGTCAGATTCCTTATAGCGAAAGGTATTATCAGATTTTTGACATAACTGGAAAATTGGTAACAAGTGGAATTTCTAACTCAGATAGCAGTATCAATTTGAGCCATATTTCAAAAGGTATGTATTTCCTAGAATTGAATGATTTAAAAATAAAACCAATAAAATTTATCAAAGAATAAATTGATACTAATGTCTCAAAATGAAAAATGCCACTTTGTGGCATTTTTCATTTTAGGGTTGTACTACATCATAATAGAAATCTTCTAGTGGAAATTTAAAACCGGGTATAAAATCTATTCCAAGTGACCTTTTAACCTCCATCATTAGAAAAATTACTACAAATAACAAAACCAAAGTATACATTAAGGTTGTCAATCTTTTTAAGAATTCATGGTGTTCTTCATGCGCATAAAAGTCTTCTTCTCCTTGATGAGCATGAGGTTTATGAGCATGAATCAAAGGTAAAGGATGAAATTGACCATCATCTTCTGCGGCCCTTTCTTCCATGAACTTAAATGTTATTTTATATTTCATATTCCTTACTCTAAGCCCTTTGTAATTCCATAATATGAATCTTCGAATGGGAAATTGTAATCCTGAAAGAAATCGGTTCTATAAACCCTCTTAACTTCCATTAACATAATAAAAACAATTGCCATGATACTTATGATATAAAACACAGTCACCAATTTTTTCATCAAGAAACTATGTTCTTCATGAATTAAATCTTCCTCACGAGAACGACGGTTTAAAGCCATCTCTTCCTCATAATTCTCAGCAACTTTTTCTATTTTAAATAAAAGTTTCATTAGTTGTTAAATGCGATTCAAATATATAAATAATATTTCCAATGAAAACTATTTTAAATCAATAAAACATCAGTTTAAAACAAAAATCATGCTGATTAAATAGAAGCTACTTAAAATATTAACTCAAATCAATTAAATAATTAATCTGTGTCAATATAAAATTAGTTACAAGTCAGGCAATTACACTAAAAAATGAATTGGTCTGATTTCACCAAATACTCAACATTTAAAACAAATAAATCAATTGTTTATTTTTTTGATATCAATCAAATATGAGTTTGGTTTTACAACAAATAACTTTTCATCCTCATACGGTAAATCAATGATTTGCCATTGAGAAGTTGCAGTAATCATATCATTTCTACTTTTAGAAATTGAAACTAGTAAAGGCATTTCTAATCCGGAAATAGGTGATTTTAGTCTGTAGTGCAATTCATGTAACCCGTTTTTATGAAGAATGAAATATTCAAAAACCGGTATTTCTGCGTTTTCCAGATAGCATTTAAAAAAAGGTTTGAGTTTCATATTCAAACGTTTTGAAAAGTAAGAAACCACATCTTCTGTTAGAATAGTTTGGTATTTAAACTTTTGATGAAACTCATATAAAGTATTTTGCCACAACGTATCATTATCCACCATATTCCTCAGGGTATGTAAAATCCATGTTCCTTTATAATAAATATCGTTATCAGCATGATGGTAGAATACATCTCTTTCACCAAGCATCGGTTGTTTATTATTTATCTTAGGCTTTTGCATTCTTAAATAATCTTTAGCTCTTTCAGGACCAGCCATACATTCAACATACAAGGCTTCTGAATAAGTAGTAAAGCTTTCGTGAATCCACATATCAGCCTTGTCTTTTGCAGTTATAGAATTGGCAAACCACTCATGGCCACTTTCATGAACAATGATAAAATCAAATCCAAAATCATTGTTTTTATAATTATTACCATAGGCAACACAACTTTGGTGTTCCATTCCCCAATAAGGTGTTTCAACAAGTTTATATCCATCATTTTGAAATGGATAAGGACCAAAAAACTTTTCAAAACAACGAAGCATATATTTACTTTGTTCGAAATGCTTTTTAGCCTTTAGTTCATTGTATCTTAAAACATAATAATCTAAACTTAATGATTCAATATTGGGTCTGGTATGAACATCTGATAAGTGAACATAATCACCCACATTAATACTTATATTATAGTGATTGATAGGATAAGAAACAATCCACCTGAATTTTTCATAACCATCATCTAATTTTTGGGAGCCGGCTAATCTGCCATTACTAACAGCAGTTAAACCTTGTGGCACTTCAATTTCCATTTGAAGATTCTCAGGTTCATCATCCCAAGTATCTTTGCAAGGAAGCCACATGGAGGCACCTTCACCTTCGCAAGCCATACCTACCCAATCTTTACCCAGGCTATCTTTTGACCAGACAAAACCTCCGTCCCATGGTGCATTTCTGGCAACTTTTGGAAAACCTTCAAATGAAACTCTAATTGAATAATCTGTATTTTTTACTAATTCTTTTTGAAAGCTTATCATGATAGCTCTGCCAAATCTTTTATAGGTAAGCGGATTCTTCTCTGAATTAATTCCAACAATTTTCATCGTGGTATCCAAATCCAATTGAATTACCTTACTTGATTTTAAAGCTTTAAAATGAATTTCATTTATTCCTGAAATAAACTTTAGATTAGGGTTTATCCTTAATTGAATTTTATAGGTTTTGACATCAAAATTCGAACGAAATTTAGACAAACTTCCATCTAAACTATTGCTTGTCTGTGCATTTGATGTTTGTTGCAAAGAAATCAATATAAGAAATAAAGAAAGTATTCTTAAAAATAAATTCACCATTTATGTAGAAAAATTTACTCAAATCTATGTTCTATTTTTATAATCTTGCCATTTCTAAAAAAAACTAACCAGAAATTGTATGAACAATCTGTTAAAAGGTAAAAAAGGAATCATTTTCGGAGCGCTAAACGACAAAAGTATAGCTTGGCAAACAGCAATAAAGTGTTATGAACAAGGCGCAGAATTTGTTCTAACAAATGCACCAATTGCTATGAGATTAGGTGAAATAAATAATCTTGCAGCCGCTTGTGGAAACGCACAAATTATTCCATGTGATGTGAGTAAAAACGAAGACATGGAAAATTTAATCGCTAAATCAATGGAGATTTTGGGTGGTAAAGTAGATTTTATTTTACACTCAGTAGGCATGAGTGTAAACATCAGAAAGGGAAAAGACTATACTGATTTAGATTATAAATTCATGCACGATACTCTCGATATTTCAGCCATGAGTTTCCACAGATTAATGCAAACAGTTTATAAAATGGATGCAATTAATGAATGGGGTTCAATTGTTGCTCTTACTTATATTGGTGCACAAAAGGTATTTCCTGATTATAGCGAAATGGGCGATGCAAAATCATTGTTGGAAAGTTTTGCCAGAGGATTTGGTTACCGTTTAGGAAAAGAAAAATCAGTTCGTGTGAATACCATTTCACAAAGTCCTACAAAAACCACAGCAGGTAGTGGTGTAAAGGGTTTTGGAGATTTTTACGATTATGCTGAAGCTTTATCTCCATTAGGTAATGCATCTGCTGAAGATTGCGCCAATTATACTGTTTTAATGTTTAGTGATTTGAGTAGAAAGGTTACTATGCAAAACCTATTTCACGATGGTGGTTTTAGCAATACCGGTTTTAGTTATGATGTTTTCAAAATGATGGAAAAGAAATCAGAATAAAAAAGAAATAGACCCATTGAAAACCAAAACAGGCTGCTTCATTGAGATGAAGCAGCCTGTTTTATTGTAAGATTAGTTAAAAAAATCCAGCTAGTTTACCACATGCATTTCAGTTAATAAATGATTTGCTTTAGCAACCTTTTCCAAAATCCAGCAAACATATCTGATATCAACAGCAACACTTCTCGAATAAGCTTCATTCCATGCGTAATCATTTATTGTGGCAGTATAAGCTCTATCAAAATTAACTCCAACAAGATTACCATCAGCATCCATAACCGGGCTTCCACTATTACCACCTGTGGTATCTAAATTATATAGGAAGTTTACCGGCAAATCGTTTAAATCAGGATGCATATAAGAACCGAGATCATGCAATGCATATAAATCTTTAATAGCCTGAAGTAATTCATAATCCTTTCCATCTTCCTTTTCAATTACACCTGTTAATGTTGTAAATGGTTTATTCCATTCGCCATCATTTGGGAAATATCCTTTAATATAACCATAAGTGAAACGTAAGGTAGCATTGGCATCAGGAATAAATTGAGTCTTATTGAACTCACTTTTTGCATCAACATATTTGGCTAAAAGTAAATTCAATTCACCTTCTCTTTTTCTATCTTGTTCATCATATTTATTCACCTCTTTATTCATTTCATGAGCGAATTTTATGATATCATCATTAAGTCCAAAAACGGCATCCGAACTATCAGCAAGAAACTCCATCATTAGAGTTGAATTTAGAATTTTGGTTTTAGTAAAGAATTTTTCTATTGTCTTTAATCTAGCTTCATCAGTTTTATTCTTCTTATAAAAACCTATAACAGCATTTACTTCATTATCTGAATTATGTTGTTTAGCATCTGCAAACATTTTTACCAAAAGTGGCTTTTCAATTGTTGGGTCCATTTGAGCAAATAAACGCTGATAAAGAGATTTCAAACGAGGTATTTGTTTTGATAAAAATGCAGCCTTTTCTTCTTTCCCTTTAATTTGATTGTAGGATGTTTTATAATTATCGACAGCAGCTGCAAACTGAAATGTTGGAGACAAATTATACAAATAATCATAGAACAAATTTCTCGGAGCAAATTTTATTATTTCATTATAGAGTTTATTTACTTTTGGTATAACATCACCATACTTATTAAATAATTCCGGTTGAGATTCCAGAAATGTTTGCATTTTCTTTTCTTCGGCTTTTTTCTTTTCACTTAAACCAACTCTTCTAAAACCTTGTAATTTTCCTTCATAGTTTTTAGCAGTATTAGCCAAACTTTTAATTTTAGCCGAATATTTCAATTCCAGGAATTCATTGTTTTCGCCAAGTTTTTCCATGTAATTGATTTCCCAATTAAACAAATCACTCACATACTTTAACATGTATTTCTCATGGTACTGATAAAAAGCAGCAGGTTGATTTCTAAAGGTTCTACCCGGATATCCAAGTATAAATACGAAATCATTTTCTTTAACACCTTTAGGATTTACCTTTAAATACTTCACTGGTTTAAAAGGAACATTTTCTTTGCTGTATTCTGCAGCAGAGCCATCTTTAGCAACATAGGCCCTTAAAAAAGCAAAATCACCGCTATGACGAGGCCAAACCCAATTGTCCTTTTCACCGCCATATTCGCCAATACTTCTTCCGGGTACATATACCAATCTTACATCTTTTAATAATTGATATCTGAATAAAACATAGGTTCTTCCTGTAAACATTTCAGAAATCTCACATTGCAATTTGGGATTGTTATTATTCTCTTCAGTTGTAATCGCTTTAATATTCTCTGCAATTATCTGTAAACGAACTATAGGGTCGCTAGTTTCCTGAGTTCTCATTAAAACTTTTGAAGAAACATCTTCATAACTTACCGTGATTTTGCAAACCAGTCCTTTAGCAGGAGCTTCTTCTTCGCGTGATTTTGCTAGATACCCTTTATCTACATATTTATTAATAGTATCACTAATGGCATGTACAAAGCTAAAAGCACAATGGTGATTGGTAACCAACAAACCATCTTCACTTACAAAAGAACCTGTACAACCACCAACACGAACAATGGCATCAATCTGGCTAATTCCATTAGGATTGTAAAGTGAAATAGGATCCATTTTTAATCCTGCCTTTTTTAAATCCACTTGTTTTAATTCTGATAATGGAAACATTCCTTCATCCAATCTATCAGTTTTATTCGAACTGAATAAAATCCAAGAAAAGCTTAAAGCGAATAATAGTATTGTTTTCTTCATATGGGGCGAATATAGTCTTTAAGTTATAGATAAATCAAACACAACAAATTCAATTATCAGATTATCAAATACATCTAAAATTTTAATTCCTGAAATTTATCATTTTATGCTTTTTAAATAGCACCTACTTTGCGAGTTCTAAAAACCACATTAATGAATCCAAAACCATTAGCACATTCCTTTCATATACCAATTATGGGTATTGGTTTTACAATTGATACGCCTTTTAAGGTTTCTCCATTTGGAATATCATCTTCAATTTCTTTGGTTGATGATATTCTAATAGAAAAAATGAGAAAATTTTATTGTGAAAAATTTGATAAACCTTATCAAGCCATCACTAATAAAATGGATGATTTTAGAGCTAAAAGAATTACAGCCTATTTAAATCTATTAGAAGATTTAATAGATGAGAAAATCACTAACATGAAAGAATCCTTTAATGAAGGTTCAAAAGAATTGGAGCAATATTTTAAAATGTTGCCAGATACTTCTCAACTTAAAAAGAACTTTCAAAACTATATTGATAATAAAGTATCTAAAAGTGAGATTATTAGTTGGTTGAATGAAAATCTTGTTAAAGGTAGTATTGATGTAAACATTATGACTAAACTCGACAAAGAAAATTACAGTGGTGATGAAAAACTACCTGTTGAGTTTAATGATGCACATGCTGCTTTAAGAGGATTTGCAGAAAGTAAATTACATTCATCAATCATACTTTCAGCTGGAATGAATCCACGTTTATATAGCTACATGGATAAATTCGATGATTTTTTTCCAGGACAAGATGGTACATTAAAAAAGAAAATCATTCTAAAAACTAGTGATTATCGTTCTGCTTTAATTCAGGGTAAGTTCCTTGCTAAAAAAGGACTTTGGGTTTCTGAATTTAGAATTGAATCAGGATTAAATTGCGGTGGACATGCATTTGCAACTGATGGATTTTTAATGGGACCAATATTAGAGGAGTTTAAAAATCAAAGAGCCGAATTAAAACAAAGTTTGTTTGAAATGTGGTCACCTGTTATGAAAGAAAAAGGAAATCCTCATTTTGAAATCGTTCCTGAACAAAGAATTACTGCACAAGGCGGAGTTGGAACTGCCGAAGAACATGAGTTTTTAATGGAACATTATGAATTAGACGGTATTGGTTGGGGAACCCCATTTTTATTGGTACCGGAAGCAACAAATGTTGATCCAGAAACTTTAGATTTATTAGTGAATGCAAAGGAAAAAGACCTGTATTTAAGTAATACTTCCCCTTTAGGAGTTCCATTTAATAGTGTTTACGGAAATTCAAAAGATGCTGAAAAGCAAGTTTGGATTGATAAAGGAAGACCGGGAAGTGCATGCCCTAAAAAATATGTGGCTTTAAATAAAGAAGTAAATGGAGAAGATCTTTGTACCGCTTCCAGAAAATTCCAGGATGCAAAAATCAAGGAATTAAATGCTGCTGAATTAGACGAAGCTGCATACCAAAAAGGATTGGATAAAATTCTTGTAAAATCTTGTTTATGCGTAGGCTTAGGAACACCGGCATTGTTAGTGAATGGAATTGAAACAAAATCTGAAGGACCAGGAGTTAGTGTTTGTCCGGGACCAAATATGGCTTATTTCTCTGAGGTTTGTAAACTTGACAAAATGATTGACCATATTTATGGTAAAACCAATATTATCAAAAGAGATGACAGACCAAACGTATTTATTAAGGAATTAAGTTTATACATTGATTATTTAAGGAAGAAATCTGAAGAGGTTGAAATTCCATCAATGAATAAAAGTTTAACTTCATTTAAAGCAAACTTAGAAGAAGGAATTCAATACTATAAAAACATGTTTAAAAACCAGGAAAACTATTTTGATAAAGTTAAGCAACAAAGTTTAGATGCATTGAATTATTATTCAGAAGAGTTACATAAGATGTTTGAGCAAAAGGTTTTAGAACAAGCTTAAATAGTATATTACATAAATAAAAAAAGCGCCGGATTCAATATGAACCAGCGCTTTTTTTTGTTTATTCTATGAGCCTGAAGACTTCTTTAAAGTAAATCCAAAGGTGGTTCCTTGTCCTATTGTACTTCTAACATTTACTGCTTGGTGATGTGCTTCAATAATATGTTTTACAATTGCCAAACCTAAGCCAGTTCCACCAGATTCTGATTCACGTGTACGACTTTTTTCAACCCTATAAAACCTTTCAAAAATCCTTGGTAAGTGTTCTTGAGCAATACCTTCTCCATTATCCCCTATTTCAATTAATAGATTTTCATCCATATCATAATAGCCAGCAGTAATTGTACCAGCTTCTCTTCCATATTTAATGGCATTTGTAACAAGATTAACCAAAACCTGTCGAATTCTATAACGATCAGCCTCTACATAAAATGGTTTATTACAACCATCTTTAATTAGAATTGAAATTGATCTCTTTTTAGCTTTTTCTTCCATTTGTTCGTAAACATCTTTTACTAACAAATTGATATCAAACCGCTCAATTTCCATTTCCAATTCACCACTTTCTAATTGAGATATTGCTAATAAATCAGCTACCAAATCGCTTAATCTATCTGCACTTTTTGCAGCTCTGTTTAAGAAACGAAGGTTTACTTCCGGGTCATCAATTGCGCCATCAATTAAAGTATGGATATAACCTTGAATATTAAAAATTGGTGTTTTTAATTCATGAGATACGTTCCCTAAAAATTCCTTTCTAAAATCGGCTAATCTTTTTAGCTGATCGATTTCCATTTTGTTATCGCGAGCCCATTTAATTACCTCTTTACTCATTTCGGTAATAGGATCTCTATCCCAGTCAAAATTACTCAGAACCGCATCATATTTTTGAGTTTTTAAACTGTGAATGGTTTTATAAATCAGTTTAATTTTTCTGTAAATAAAATACTCTAAGGTATAAAAGAAAAGGAAAAACGACAATCCAAATGAAAGCGTAAAAATGATGACAGTATTGAGCAGATTGTAATCGCTCATAAAGAAATTAACCGACCCCAGAATTACCGAAAGCAAAGCTGAAATAAGGGTGGCTACCGTTATTGGCTTAGGGTTTCGGGTCATATTTCAAATTTATATCCTACGCCTTTAACAGTTCCTATATAATCATTACCAAGTTTTTCTCTGATTTTTCTAATATGAACATCAATTGTTCTATCAACCACTAGTACTTCATCACCCCAAACTTTTTCTAAAATAAAGTCTCTGGTAAAAACTTTACCTGGTTTACCGGCTAAAAGAAATAACAATTCAAATTCTTTTCTTGCTAGTTGAATTCTTTCATCACCTCTATAAACCAAAAACGATTCTCTATCAATAATAATATCACCAACAACTAATCTTGTTGAAACTGTTTCTTTTACAATTCTTCTTAAAATTGCATTTAAACGAGTTATTAGAACTTTTGGTTTAATCGGTTTTGAAATATAATCATCAGCTCCGGCATTAAATCCAGCAATTTCTGAATATTCCTCCGAACGAGCCGTTAAAAACACAACAAATGTTTTTGCAAAAGCAGGATCAGATTTTAATTGTTTGCAAGTTTCGATACCGTCCATTACAGGCATCATGACATCTAAAAGGATTAAATCCGGCTTGAAAGTTTTTGCAATTTCTATAGCACTAGCTCCATTAAAAGCTGTTGCAACCAAATAACCTTCTTTTTTTAGATTATAATCGATAAACTCAATGATATCAGACTCATCGTCTACAACTAAAATTTTATATTGACTTTCCATGTTAGAAATTTTATGTAAGATTCGATGAGTTAAGTGATTTGAAAATTAACTTAAGGTTAACAAAATGTTATGAGCGAAAATTCATTAGAATCCAAATATCTCTTTTAGCTTATTCTCAAGGCTTTGTCCACGTAACCTTTTGGCAATAATCTTTCCATCTTTATCAACAAGCACTGTAAATGGTATTGATTCGATATTATAAAGTTTAACAACACTGCTATTCCACTTCAATAAATCTGAGCCATGATTCCATAATAACTGGTCTTTGTTGATAGCTGCCATCCATGATTCTCTATTATCATCTAAACTTACACCAAAAACATCAAATCCTTTTGATTTGTATTTATTGTATAATCTAACAACATTAGGATTTTCATCTCTGCAAGGTTTACACCAACTTGCCCAAAAATCAACCAAAACAACTTTACCTTTTAATGAAGACAAGGTAATTTTTTTTCCAAAAGGGTCATTCAAGTTCATATCAGGAGCCATATTTCCATCAGCAGTTCTTCTCAATTCTTCCACTTTTTGATGTAATTGAGATGCATATTTACTATTAGCAAATTCTTTATACAATTGCTGGTCAACCTGATCGAAAAATTGAAAATCTACTTCCGGTGTTAAAAAATTAGTTGCAAAATAAGGCACAATTGAATGAGTTAATTTACCTGCATAATTCTTTATGTTTAACTGATTAGCAATTCTTAAACTATCGTATTCAAATCGAATTCTTTCCTGGATTTTTAAAGGAGGAACACTTTCTCCGTATTGAGAGTATTTAGCCTCTAAAGCTTGTACGGATTTCATAAAGGAATTATTAATGGCAAACATGGTTTTTAATTCTTCATTTTCCTTTGAATTTTTTACAACATAATTCTGAATTGAATCAATATGAAATTCCAATTCAAGATCACTATTTGTGTCAATTACCATCACTAAATCACCGGCATTTAATCTTAAAACACAGAATGTTTTTTCTTTTAAAGTACCAACTAATTCAAAAGTTCCATCATTTCTAACACTGGCAGTATCAATTGTAATTAAACCTGTATTGGTTAATTCCTGTAGATTTAATGCCTGATTTCCTCTATTGTTTATGACTTTACCTCTAACTCTAAAACCCGTCCTTTCTGATTCTTTTTCTTTGCTACTGCAAGCCACAATCAGGCTCAATGCTATTAAACCAAGTAATAATTTTCTCATAACTTATTGTTTATCTAATGTTTCTTTTAATAGTTTACTACTTAACTTCGGATCTGCTTTACCTTTACTGAATTTCATTACTTCTCCCATAAATAATCCAAGCAGACTTTGCTTACCCGCCTTGTATTCCGTTACTTTTTCCGGATATTTAGCTATTGCTTGATTAATCCAGTTTTGTAATTCATCAGAATCACTTTCCTGCAATAAATTTAATGATTCTGCGATTTGAAGCGGACTTTTATGATGTTCATTAATCATAGCAGGGAACACCTTTTGAGAAGCTACACTATTGCTAATTTTACCTTCATCGATTAATGAAATTAACTCAGCAATTTTTGTTGGTTGTAAAACAAAATCCTTGATATCAATTGCCTGTTCATTTAAATAACCTTTAATAGCAACCATCACCCAATTTGCTGCAGCTTTAATATTAGAAGTGTTCTTTAATATTCCTTCAAAATACTCCGCAACATCTCTGCTTTCGGTTAATACACCTGCATCATAATCATTTAAAAGATATGTTTTTGTGAATCTTTCAAACAATTCTTTAGGCAAAGCGGGCATTTGTGATTTTACTCCATTGATATACTCTGTAGTAATATTCAACGGTGGTAAATCTGGTTCAGGAAAATAACGATAATCGGCTGCACCTTCTTTGCTTCTCATAGGAATTGTAATTCCTTTTAATGCATCAAATGCTCTTGTTTCCTGGTAAATCTTTTCACCATTTTCGATCATATCAACCTGACGTTTTATTTCAAAGTCGATTGCTCTTTGAACATTCCTCATTGAGTTCATGTTCTTCACTTCCACTTTTGTTCCAAATGCGGTAGTACCTTTTAGTCTAACAGAAATATTAGCATCACAACGAAGACTACCTTCTTCCATATTTCCATCACAAATCTCAAGGTATCTAACCAATTTTCTCATTTCGGTCAGGTAAAGATAAGCTTCTTCCCCACTAGCAATTTCCGGTTCAGTAACAATTTCAATTAAAGGAACACCGGCACGATTTAAATCAATTAATGAATCATAAACGTCCTGATCGTGCATACTTTTACCGGCATCTTCCTCCATATGGATTCTTGTTAATCCAATTTTCTTCTCGGTACCGTCTTTTCTTTTGATTTCAACATATCCACCTGTACAAATTGGTGTCTTGTCTTGAGTTATCTGATATCCTTTAGGTAAATCAGCATAAAAGTAATTTTTACGCGCATAATACTGAAAACCTGCAATTTGACAAGAACAAGCCAATCCCATTTTGATGGCATTATTAACAACTTGCTTATTGTGTTTTGGCAAAGTTCCGGGATGTCCTAAACTAACAGGACTAACCATTGTATTGGGTTCTGCCCCATAATCATAAGGGTCTTTACAGTATGCTTTACTTTTTGTAAGCATCTGAGCATGAACCTCTAAACCTATAACCGGCTCGTATTTGCTGTAATCAATTTCCTTTTCTGACATGTATTTTTAAAAAAGAGTTTCAAAAATACACAATTCCATTGAGCCAATAAGCATTTTTTTGCCAAAAAGCTGCCTAAATGCGATGTGAAATAAGTTTGAGCTTTAATAATTTAAATTATGGGGTAATTGAATTGATTCTTCTGGCTCCAATTAGTTCATCGTAATTGAATTGCAAGTTTCTTGTATAAACCAAAATCAGGTATTCGTTTTCTGTTTGATAGTGATTACCTTCAATACTTGAATCGTCTGGTACTGAGTCCTCTCCAATAATTGCATAAGCGTATTCATACCTTCCTTGTTTTAGAGGTACTTCCAAATCATACCTTTGACGGTTTCTATTGAAATACATTTTGTATTCAGGTAAACATCTCCAATCAGTAAATTCACCAATTACATAAACATCTTTATCAGAAGGAATTCCCATAAGTCCTGATAAATAAAATGAGGTATAAGCGTAATCTCCATCAATTTCGGAATTATTACCTTCTTTATTAAAAATAACCTGTTTGCCATTAAAATCAGCGTATTGAAAATACTGGTTTGATGCCCGGCTTTCATCTGTATTCAAAAGAACATGCCAAACAGTATCGGTTCGTTTACTGCGTACATTTTGACTAAACTGCCTTAAATTTCTGGTATCGAAAAAACGAAATTCATTTCCACCATTAAACAGAGTTTTATCTACATATGAATAATCGAGTTTATTGTTACTTGCAAAAAGTGGAGTTAATCCAAAAAGTGCATTTTCCCAACGGTGATTTTGCATTAAAACAACTTTTACATCTTGCAATGGATTTACAATTTGAGAAGGATTGAAGCCAACTGAAAATTGAATTTCTTGTTTGGTATAACGGTATTCAGCTAAAGTTGCAGGTTTGGCAGTTGCTTCAACTTCGGCCGAACGTTTAATCACCATAAACCTCCTTACCATCACCAAATCGTTTTCATCAAAATTACGAAACACCTTTAAAATATAGTTTCCAGCCCAAATTGGTTTCATGTTTTCATTAGGAAAAACCAAGTTGTAGTGAACATATTTTACATAAGTATTCGTAGAAAATCTGAAATCAGTAATATTATCAAATTGCATGCCTTTTAGGTACTCAAATTGATTGAATTTAGATGTTTTCCAATCGGCATCACAATGAACAATTGTGTATTGATAGTTCTCTGCCTCAGCGCCTAACATATCAAAGCTTAACTTTAATTGTTCACCATCTAAACCTATAATTGGATATCTATCTTCAGTTCCATTTTTCATTAACTGAATGGAATGAGCTCTTTTATCAACTATTAAATTCGGATTATTTACTTGTGAAAAAGCAATAAAACCAAATGAAATAAGGAAAATACTTAATACGATAATTTTTTTCATAGAATGTCAATTATTCCTTCCAAACAGAAGGAAACAATAAGTAAGCCAAACCGATAACCATTATATCAAAAAGTAGTAAAACTAATAAATCCTTTTGAATCTGAGAGGGATCTATTCCATCCATAGCACGTTTACAGGCTTTAATTAAAATCAATAATAAAGGAATGATTATTGGCAAACTTAAAACGGGCATTAATAAATTACTGTTTCCTGCTTTTGAGGAAATTGCGGAAAGCATAGTAAATGTGGCAGCAAATCCAATACTTCCCAAAGCTGTAGCAAGCAAATAATAAGCATGGAATACAATTGGATTACCTAAAAGTAAACTATAAACTCCTAAGCATAAAAATGATAGAATTACATTTAAACCGGCATTATAAATAAACTTTGAAATGAGTAAATTTTGAGGGTTGATTAACTGATGAAAGTATAGATTTTTTGCCTTTCCTTCTCCAATGAAACTTTTTGCAATTGAATTAATAGAAATAAAAACCATAATTACCCAGAATATGGCATTCCAAGCCGGATTACCCAACATTCTTACAGCTAAATATACAATCATAACTGAAGAAAAAACTTGCAGTATGACACCATTAATAGCATATCGTTGACGCCACTCTGTTTGTAATTCCTTTTTTACAAATTGTTTTATTTGTTGATTTACCATGAATTCGCAATTTAAACCCTAAGTAGCTAGATTACCAAAATAAAGAACCAAAGAAATCCTTAACTAAAACAAGAAAATTTAAATTGGTAATATTTAAAATCCTGATTTTATAAAAAAGAAGCATTTATTAGAGTCTAAATCTAGCAAATAAGTGTATGCAAAATCTTGAATCTATAGAATAAACAAGCTGAATCGATTAAAATATGTCATAAAATCAGTATTCTGTTTGTTTAGAATTGTTATTTTTGTTTACTGAAAAATAAATAGCCAAAACCTTATTCATGAAAAAAATAGTTATTGCTAATCGTGGTGAAATTGCTCTTAGAGTAATGAGAACTGCTAAAGAAATGGGAATAAAAACAGTTGCAGTTTTTAGTGAAGCTGATAGAAAAGCGCTCCATGTTAGATATGCAGATGAAGCCATTTGTATTGGCCCGCCTCCTAGTAATCAAAGTTATTTATTAGGTGATAAAATTATAGAAGTTGCTAAACAAACCGGAGCAGATGCAATCCACCCGGGTTATGGCTTCTTAAGTGAAAACGCTGATTTCGCCAGAAAAGTAAAAGCAGCAGGATTAATTTTTATTGGTCCATCTCCAGAATCTATGGAAACTATGGGTGACAAAATTAGTGCAAAACAAGCTGTTTCTAATTTTAATGTTCCATTGGTTCCAGGTACAAAAGATGCATTAAAAGACATAGCAGCCGGTAAAAAAATTGCAGATGAAATTGGATATCCGGTTTTAGTAAAAGCCTCTGCCGGAGGCGGTGGAAAAGGAATGAGAGTTGTATGGAAAGAAGAAGAATTTGAAGAATCAATCAAATTAGCTCAATCTGAAGCCTTAAGTGCATTTAGTGATGACAGTGTTTTTATAGAGAAATATGTGGGTTCTCCCAAACATATAGAAATTCAGGTTTTAGGCGACCAACATGGAAACGTTGTTTATTTATTTGAAAGAGAATGTAGTATCCAAAGACGTCATCAAAAATTAGTTGAAGAAGCTCCTTCTAGCTGTTTAACTCCTGAGGTTCGTAAAAAAATGGGTGAAGCCGCAGTAAATGTTGCTAAAGCTTGTAATTATTATGGAGCTGGTACTGTTGAATTTTTAGCGGATGAAGATTTAAACTTCTATTTTTTAGAAATGAATACTCGTTTGCAAGTTGAACACCCTGTAACAGAACAAATCGTTGGATTGGATTTAGTTAAAGAACAAATTAGAATAGCCCGTGGTGAAACTCTTGGATATACTCAAGAAGATTTAAAAATTCATGGTCATGCTATTGAATTGAGGGTTTGTGCTGAAGATCCAATGAATAATTTCCTTCCAGACATTGGCAAACTTAAAAGCTATAAAACACCACAGGGTTATGGTGTTAGGGTTGATGATTCATTTGAAGCAGGAATGGAAATTCCTATTCAATACGATCCAATGATTGCGAAACTTATCACATTTGGAAAAACAAGAGAAGAAGCAATCCAAAGAATGATTAGAGCAATAGAAGATTATAAAATCACCGGAATTGAAACTACCTTATCATTTGGAACATTTGTAATGAAACATCCAGCTTTTAGAGAAGGACATTTTGATACAAAATTTATTGAAAAGTATTTTGAACCTGAAATGTTAAAAACTTCAAATCCTGAATTACATCAGGCAGCAGCTTATGCAGCAGGAAGTTTGTTCTTTCAGAAAGAAAGCACCAAACAGGCTGCGGGAGAATCAAAACAACAAAGCAGTAACTGGCAGTTAAAAAGAGGGTAAAACATAAACACTAATAAAAAAAAGAGGCCGGAATCGCAAGCGATTCCGGCCTCTTTTTTTATAATGAATTTGATTACTATTCAATAATCATTTTTCTTCTTAAAATTCCTTTGCTAGAATTTACTTCAAGAATGTAAATTCCTTTTTCTAAATGTGCAGTTGAAATTGTAGGATTTGAATTCATTCTTTCTTCAATTAACTGACCATTTAAAGCATAAATACTGTATGATTTTAAATCAGCATTTAATTCAATTTGTATTGATTCCTTAGCTGGTTGAGGATAAAGATTAAAATTGAAAGAGTTAAATTCATTCACACCTGTGGTTGGTCTGTTTTCTCCATCACCACCAGTAATAGGTCTAACATTTAACAAATCATCATCATATCCTGCTTTAAGAATACTTAATTCATCACCAGCAGCATTTACATTGATTAAAAACCAAACGTACATAGTATCATTCGACATAGGAAATACAATTCTTGTTCCGATGTATTGATTTCCTTTTCCTTTGAAATTATTAGTAAAAGTTAAATTGTTGTTATGTAAGAAAATTGGATTTCTTATGTAAGTGTTCAATGGTGTAAAATCGGTATTATTATATAATCTTATTGGAGCATAATTACCTCCACCGATTGGCTCAGCAAGTATAGTACTACTAAATTCAGTAGAAACCTTTCCAATAAAAGAAATGGAACCTGGTACAGCAAAATAATTTACTTGAAAAATTCCTGCAGCAAAATTAGAAAATTTTAAATCTAGACTAGGATTAGCAGCATTTACTTTTAGGTCAAGTGTTTCTACAACTAACGCTGCTTTAGTTGTTTGAACGAAAAATGATAAAATAACAAAAGTCGATAGGAGAATTTTTTTCATATATATGGTGATTATGATGCAATAATAAAGCTATGAAACGCATGTTGCTACTTAAAAATATTTAAATTACACAAATGGCTATTGAAAAATTAAAAAATCACTAAAGTTGTACCTATTGAAATACACAACAATCTATGTTGTGAACAAAGAACTTGCTTTAAATTTCAGAATATTAGCAGAATATAACAAATTTGAACAAAACTGAATTCCCGTAGCTATGCGTAAAATTATATACATTATTTTGTTGTTAGGTATTTCAAATAACTATTTATTTTCTCAAACAAAAACCGTTCTCGATTCAAAAGCTTTGGGGTTATTTTGTCATGACCAATTTGATTTAGGTGAATATGGTTTTGTATTGATGTTCAATAAGTTTAAGGAAGACGTTGCAGGCACAACCAATTTAAGTAATGTTCAACAAAATTTCTTCTATTACAGTAAAGATTTACAAAAAAAGGCAACATTTAAAATGAACGCTATTGGTGAAATTACCATGTACGCCAATAAAAATTACATTTTAATTATTGATAGGGATGCCAATATTTATAACATTAAACTTTATGATTATATAGGTAGAGAATGGGCTTCTAAAAAGCTAGATTTAACTAAATATGGATTAACTCAAGCTCTAATCGAAAAAATCACTTTAGCTCCAAACAATCATTTTTTAGCTGAAGTATATGATCCAAGAGGAGAATTACACTTATTTGATTATGATTTATTGAGCAAGGATGATCTAGGTTTAATTGAACTTGATTTTCCAATTCCAAGCTCCAATCCATTTTTAAATATGAAATCTAAGGGCACTTGGAATTTTATGACAGCTTATTCTGGCTATTATTTATTCTATAAAAGAGGCTCGAATGCTGAATTTGAACCAACTTCACTAGCTTATCATTTAACTTTTTATGATGAACAGTATAGCTTATTTAAAGAACTTTTAATTGATAATATTCTTCAAACCGGAGAAACTCTTTATGGGAAAGAAGCCAGTGTAAGTATCAACACATCATTACAATCTTTTATAGTTGCTGCTATGATAAAAAAAGACAACCAACCAATGCTGTTGGTTAGTAATTATGGAATGAACCCAAATTCAAGTGTATTAACCTTATTCTGGCGTCAAACTTTTCCTTTAATAAATAATAAAAAATACCATTTTACAGAAGAAGATGGAATTACTATGCCACTTCCTCCAATAATTAGAAACAATGGCAATAGAATTGAAGTTAGCGTGGTAAAAACCAGAGTTTCTATTGAAGAAGAAGCAATAAATCAGTTTGTGACATTTGATGCTCAGGGAAAAAACACTTTTAATCAGGTTCAAATGGGCAATTATGAACAATTAAACTTAGATGGTTTCTGTGTTGATAATGAAAACTTGTATTCTAGAATTAAGTCACTACAAATGAACAAGTTACTTAAATCTTATTGTGAAAAAACAGGTTCAGAAACAATGGATATTTTTTATGGAGATAAAGCCGAAGAAATGGTTATAATTAAAGATAATGCCTTGAAACAAATCATTATTTATACTTTTAAAGGCACTGCTCAATAATTGCTAAAAAGCTTGAGCAAAACCTAAATGGCTCAATATAAACAATCTAAATTTCTTTTAGAGGAATTTTAAACAGATTGTGATTCTGTTTGTTTATGATTCAAAACTAGCTTTTATTTGTAATCCTATTCGTATGAATCAAACAGAAAAAACAATAGAAAAACCATTAGAATGTCCTATTCCTCACAAGGAAAGAAAAACGTTCATGACCTGGGTTAAAAAGCTTGGTTTTTGGGGATTTATGTTTTTTCTAATGAAAGGCTTGATTCTTTACATTTTCATACCATACCTCATTGCAAAAGGCTTTATCGGAAAATAAATTTCAGCTCCTATTGGTTTTCGTTTTTCTATCCTCGTTAATTAGCTGGACAGATAGAAAACCCCTTGCAGAATCAGAGTATTCTTCACTTTACTATATTGATTCAAATCTGGTTCCTTTTTATCCGCAGATTATCGTTTATACAAAACCTGCTTTCGATTCAAAACCATTATTTAAAACCAAACACTTTAATAATAGCTTCAGATTGGTTGAGATTTTGGAGTTTCCTAAAACAAATTTTCATGGAATTTTAGGTCGATGGTATAAAGTTTCGTTTGTATTAGGTGGTAAAAAATTTCAAGGATTTATTCCTTCACAATCTCTGGCAAATTGTGTTGTTAAAGAATCCGGAAAAACCTATTTGGTAGGACTAAACTCTTATTTACCAAAACCGATTCAAAAATACCAGGCATCTTTGAAAGTTATTGAAAAAGGAGCATTAATTAAAGAAATTCTTTTTGAACCCGTAAGTCAATACAGCAGTAACGAAAACGACGAAAAAAGTGGAGAATACGCATGTTATAGTCAGATTAATATTTTTGATAGTTTAGGTTTAAAAGGTATAGATAGAATTATAGAAATTAGCACTGGAGTTGAAGCTTGCGGATATGAAGGCGGCAGTAATTTCTTCCTGATTAAAAACAATAAATTAATGAGTCACCTGAAAACTTATGCAACAGCTGATGGTGGCGAGTTTTATGTTGGCTTAGAATATATTTTTCCGAATGATACCCTTGGTGCAAAAGACACCCTGATTTTAAAGTATAACAACTACGAATTGGTTAACGATTCACAAGGCATTGATGAAACATCAATTGTAAAAATGAAATGGAATGGTCTTAGTTTTATTAGAACAGATTCCATCTTCAAGAAAGAAATTGTTAAGATTCAATCAGAAGAATTTGAAGAAGATTAAATTCTAATTTCCTTATCATTGTGATATGGAAATGATTGATTTAATCAAAAAACTAGCTTCCCAATTACAAGAAGAATTAGTTAACAAAAGA
The DNA here is from genome assembly GCA_049243005.1 of Bacteroidia bacterium. Lineage (GTDB taxonomy): Bacteria > Bacteroidota > Bacteroidia > UKL13-3 > UKL13-3 > CAISCU01. Next base: position 35,905 of record JBMLOK010000269.1, read on the forward strand.
AGGCATTTACATGCCAATCCCGAATTATCTTTTGAGGAATATCAAACATCAGCTTTTTTAAAGGAAGAATTAAAAAAAATTGGAATTCAACATTTTGAACCCAAAGCAAATACAGGATTTACAGCCATTATTGAAGGAAAAAATCCAGGTAAAAAAATTGTTGCACTTAGAGCAGATATGGATGCTTTACCAATTACTGAACTAAACGAAATTCCATATAAATCTAAAAATAATGGAGTAATGCATGCTTGTGGACATGATGTTCATTCTACCTGCTTATTAGGTGCCGCAAGTATTTTATTTCATTTAAAAGATCAATTCGAAGGTTCTGTCAAACTAATATTTCAACCCGGAGAAGAAAAATTACCTGGCGGTGCCAGCCTTATGATTGCAGATGGAGCCTTAGAAAATCCTAAACCTAATAGTATTTTTGGCCAACATGTAATGCCATTTTTACCCGTTGGTACAGTTGGTTTCAGAAAAGGTTTATACATGGCAAGTTCAGATGAATTGTTTTTTAAAGTAAAAGGAAAAGGTGGACATGGTGCTATGCCACATCTTAGTTTAGATCCGGTTCCTGTAGCAGCTCAACTAATTACTGCCTTACAAACTATCACTTCAAGATTTGCAAATCCGTTAATTCCAACTGTTTTAACAATTGGAAAAGTTATTGCAAACGGAGCTACCAATGTTATTCCTGATGAGGTTTATATGGAAGGTACATTTAGAACCCTGGATGAAAACTGGAGAAAAAAAGTACATGAACATATTGAAAGAATTTGCCTTGAAATTGGGAAAGCTAATTCAATTGAAATAGAAGTTGAAATCAGAAAAGGCTATCCGTTTTTAAAGAATGATGAAGCTATTACTCAAATGGCTAAAGAGGCTGCTATTGCATATTTAGGGGAAGATAAAGTGATTGATTTAGATATTTGGATGGCTTCTGAGGATTTTGCTTATTATTCACAGGTTATGCCGGCTAGTTTTTACAGACTAGGGACCAGAAATGAATCAAAAGGCATTGTTTCAGGAGTTCATACACCTACTTTTAATATCGATGAGTCTGCCTTAGAAATTGGTTCAGGTTTAATGGCCTGGCTAGCCATCAAAGAATTACAAAACTAATTTCTTATAAATCCCGGAATAGAAATACTTAACCTTAATTCCGTGCTTCTATAAGTATTTGCCTGAAAATTAGAAAAGACTCCTATATCAATTATTTGAGATATATTACTTAAACCATATCCTAATTCGTAATAAATTTCCTTTTCAGGAATTTGAATGAAATTAAAATAGATGTTCTCTTTAATTTTAGTCAAATTCAAAATTGGTAACCTTAAAAGTAAAAATCGTTTTAAAGTAAAATTCATTTGAGCGGATAAATAACTTGATTTGTTAGAATATTCATAATACCCCAAATTCATAAATCGTTCATTTAAATCTTCCATCAGAATCCATGAGCGATTGCCTGCATGCATGAAATAATCAGGGAAATAAATTGTTTTTGCACTTAAAATTTTCCCTAATTTCAATCTATAATTAATTCCTAACCAATGTAGAGGTTTAGATTTCTGACTAATACCAAATTCAAGTATTGAAAAATCATTGTTTGCACCAAGTAAACCTGAAATCGCTTGAGTATACTTCATAGAAAACATTGGTTTAGCATTATAAAACGCCTCTCTTACCCTTCCTTTAATTCTATAATATTGTGAAGGTTTATAGTTTATCAAAAAGTTGAAAATTAAAGCTCTGTTAGGCTCGAAATCAGCTATGAGTCCTTTAGTTTCTAATTGTGGATCATTTAAAGTGTACTCTGAGTTTAAGCCTATATTGGATTTTAATCGTGGATTGATTTCTAATTTACTTCTATCAGAAAAAAGCAAATTGGTTTCTATATTTAAACCTCTGTAAATAGTTTCAGAATATGAAAGTTTCAAGTAATCTTCCTGATACATTTTAACCATATTTCTTTTATAAAACAACAGATAAAAAGCATCAACAAAATCACCGGCACCTATTTGATTAAAATCAGAAATCAAGCTTCCAACATCAACTTTAAAATGTCGAAATGAAAACGGCTTTTGACAATAATCGAATACTACATTACCATTTACAGCTTTTCTTTCCAATGGGAAAACTATTTTATTCGTCATCGAAAAGTTTTTTCCATCAGGATTGTTAGTACCAAAAGAGAATTTCAAACTATACGACCAGGCATCAATTGCATTAAGTTTTACTCCGCTTAAAGGAGAAATAAAATTGAAATAATATTTTTTACTCTTTGTTAAGATTGAATCTCCATAAAGAAACATATCTGTGTAATTCCTTTTCTTTGGTTTTAAAGCGGTGGAATCATTTTCCTTTTTTTGAAACTTCTCGTAACTTTTTACTTCCGAATCAAGTAATACAATTGGTCGATTTTCATTCCAATAACTAGAATCCCTTTTCTCAGCCAATGAATCAATTACCATTTCGCTACTATCAATAACATTGGGATTATTTTTTAATAAATCGGATTCAGCTTTGAGTTTACTTGTTAATTTTAACATCTCAAACTTAGAAAGGTTCTCCTTTTGAAGAAGTTTTTCTATTTCCTGTTGTCGTTTAGTAGTTTTAATCGGAACCGGTTTGAATTCCTGTACTTCCGGGTTTAGTTCCTTTATGTTTCCTTTTAACCCTTGTCCTATAAAATAGGAATGGTCTAAATTAGGATTGATTTTAATTTTATAATTAGAAATTGAAGCTAAGTATCTAAATGCCCCTGAAACCCCAAAAAATGAACCGCTTATTTGAAAATCATAAGTTTGTGGTAACCAAACAAAATTATATCCATTAACAGGTTCAAACCTAATTTTGGTAGATACATCTAAAGAATTAGATTCATATTTTACATCTACTGAATGTAAACACCAAAGTCCATCAATGATAAATATTGTTCCATTATATAAATCTCTACCTTTTCTTTTTGGGGTAATTTTAATTTTGTTTACCTCCCTACCCTCTTCATAGAAAGTTCCAAGCAATTCAAATTGGTAAACTGAAAAAGCTTGTGGTGATAATGGCGAAATTAATTCAGTAGAACTTGTATTATACCAATTTCCCCTTACCATCGACATTGGTTGTGGGCCTTCATTTGACTTGTATGAACTCTTTAATGAAATAACTTTTTCTTTGTAAGTCGAAGGTTGAGAAAAGCTCAATTCATTGACGCTTTCAGTTAACATAGTAACACCTTCTTTTATATTTTGATCAGATAAAGTACCTCTTAACAATAATGGAATTTTATCAACTTTACCTGTACCTTTTAAATAAACTCTAGCCTGATAAGCTAACACTTGTCTTCTATAATAAGGAGCAGCAGCAATTGCCTTTCTCATGATAAAATCAGCAGTATTTTTTTGATTTGCTTTTACATTAAATTCAGTTAGTTCATATACCTGCTGCTTTAATACTATTGCCAAAGGAACTTTTAAATCTTCCTTTAAATCAACCTGAATTATCTGGGTTTGATAATCTATTGAATGAAATCTGATTTCATGTTGTCCTGGTTTTAACTTTAACTCAAAATCACCATTTTCATTGGTATGAGTGCCTGCTTTTTCTTTTAAACAAAAGACATTAACAAAGGAAAGAACTTCCCCCTTTTCATTTTTGATATTTCCTTTAAGAGTTAATTCCTGAGCAGAAATTTTAAAGGTGAAAAATGAAAATCCAATAAAAAATAAAAAGAAAATCTTTGCTTTTTGATTCATAAGTTAATCACAAGCTAAAGATTTTAATTCTTATTGAAAAATATAAATAAGTTTTTTAGTTTCAAAAAACTCTTCCTTGAAGTATTCTGTTAGCGGAACTTCCTGAATATGAAGTTTTCTATTGATATCTTTAAGAGCTTTAAATTCTTCTTTTAAATCACCACCTTTTAAAAACAGAAATCCATTGATTTTACTATTAAAATCTTCCTTAATTTCAATATATCGGTGTGTCCATCTATATAATTGTTCAGTAGCAGCAACAGCTCTGGCCGTAACAAAGTGAAATGGTTCATTCAATTGCTCTACCCTACCAACAACAAAATCTGTGTTTTCAAGACCCAAACTTTCAGAAACTGATTCTGCAACCTTAATTTTTTTTGCAATAGAATCTATCATTGTAAACTCCGCTTCAGGAAACATAATGGCTAATGGAATCCCTGGAAATCCACCACCTGTTCCTAAATCTAAGATACGTGTGCCTGGTTTAAACTGAATGAATTTCGCTATTGCTAAACTATGTAAAACATGTTTTTCGTAAAGAGCATCTATGTCTTTTCTTGATACTACATTTATTTTCTCATTCCACTCAGTATAAAGTGATTTAAGGTTTGTAAATTGTTCCTTTTGTAGATCTGTTAAATCAGGAAAATAATGAAGAATCAATTGCATGTCTGTTAAATTTTCCATTACCAAATTTTCCTTTTTTTTGTAACAAGCCCCTTAAAACCATAAATATAAACAAAAAACAAATACAATAAATCTAACAACGGTATAAACCAAACAATGTTCTTTTGCTTTAACTTATTAAATGCCATGTACGAGATTATAAATTGAACAATCATTTTAACTCCGTACAATATCAGAATTAAACGCCAATCAACTAAAAATCCCAAAGTTAAACCCAACCCAACATAAAAAAACAACAAACCTGTATAAAATCCGCCTAATAAAACCTGATGTTTAATTTTATAATATTTACCGGTACTATGGTGTCTTGATTTTTGCCTATTCCATTCTTCATAAGTTTTTTTAGCATCTGTCAACACAAAACTTTCAGGATTTAATTGTACGGAAACATTAGTTGAATTTGCTGCATCTCTAACAAACAAATCATCATCTCCACCTAATATATGTTGGTGCCCTGCAAATCCTTTATTCTTGAAAAATAATGACTTTGTATATGCAAGATTTCTACCAACGCCCATAAAGGCATTGTTCTGCAAAGCTGCCGAAAAATAAGCCATTCCAGTATAAGCACAATCGTATCGAATGAATAGATTTAGCAAACCAGAAGTTGGTCTATCTGGAGAATAACCTAATACAATTTCTTTTCCATTGGTGAAACCTGATGCCATATGTTTCAACCATTTTTTTGAAGCAGGAGTGCAATCTGCATCAGTAAAAACTAAATGTTCATGTGATGCTGCTTTGATACCAATAGTTAAAGCAAACTTTTTTCCTGTTGGATATTTTTCCTGCTCAATAATTGTACATATTTTGAGTTTAGGATATTGTTCCTGGTAATACTCTAGTAATTTCTGACTATCATCCCAACTACAATCATTAATTACAATTACCTCAAAATTCGGATAATCCTGTTCTAAAACTGATGTTAAATTTTTCTCCAGATTTTCGTATTCATTTCTTGCTGAAATAATTACGCTAATTGGGAAATTAGGACTTTGGTTTTCTATTGGTAATTTATAAAAAGCCAACTTTGAAAAAAAGAAAAGGTAGTATCCAATTTGGCCAAGTATACCAATTGAAAATATTATCAAAAATAAAATCTGTAATTCACTTAATTCTAACTGCATCATCTCCACAAAATTAAGGAAGCTAGCTTAGCACTTTTTACACCAATATCAACAGGGTGTTAATTAATAGGTCAAAAAATAGCTTGAAAATCTCAAAACTAGATGAATGAACTATTCAAATCCCAATTGTTTTATTATTTGTTCAATTTGCCAATCTTCAATAGGGTCAAATTCTTCTTTTAAATTAGAATTAAAAACTTTTGCCATTCCTTGCCAGTAAATAGCAGTAAAATTACCTCTATAGGTCTGAAGTAATTCATAAGTAGTTTTACCGGTTTCTCTGTAAATTAATTTAATTAATATCCTTCCCTGACTTTGGGTCATGTTTAACAAATCGTCCATAAATTGATCTTTAATAGACTTCTCTGTTCTTTTTAAATATTCTTTCCTTGCACTTTCAGATGGTAATAATTGTAGATTTTGTTCCATCATTTGAAACCTAAAACTTGCCATTTTAGCATAAGGCAGAGCTTTTTTTACATTATTAACCAGCTTTTGATATTTCTTTTCGTAATCCGGATCTTTTTTAGCTTTAATAATGAAATCAGGCAAAACCACACTTCTTAAAGTATCAGTAGAAACTTCAGTTTGAGCAAAAATTTGGTTAAAACCAAAAATCGAAGCAATTAATAATATAAGTTTTAAGGTTTTCATAGTTTAGGTATACCAAATTTTATTCCAACTTATTTTTAAATCTGGTTTTCATGTAAAAAATTCCAACAATTCCCATCAGAATAAAAACGAAAGATATTATTTCAGCTTGCGTAATTCCATGACCTAGGATATTATATGTAGTATTTACTCTAATTTTTTCAATAGAAAATCTTTCAATTCCGTTTAAAATCAAATATGTGAAAAAGAATACCCCTGGAGTTTTGAATTTTTTTCTAGAAAACCATAAAACAAACGCTAAACCTATACAAACAATTGCTTCATATAAAGGTGTTGGATAAACCGGATTAGCCAACTGAGCGCAATGAGTACCTACACAGTCGGGAATTGGAATTCCTTCTCCCAATACATTATGAGGGTATTTGTAAGACCAAAACCAATCAGGAAGAAAAGCCAAAGCTTCAGGTTTAGGACTCAGGTTATCAATTCCCCAATCACCATCACCACTCAAATGACAACCAACACGTCCGATTCCATATGCAATCATCAACCCAACAGCTGCAGAGTCAATCATATGGTACCATTTTATTTGATGCTTAGAGGTATAATATAAAATCCCAATTGCTGCGACTATTAATCCACCATAAAAAGTCAATCCGCTAAATGACAGTAAAGAGCCAATAGGGTCAGCAGCAAATTCATCTAAATTTTCTAAATTATGGAAAATTTTTGCTCCAAGAATTCCGCCAATTGCAGCGATTCCAACAATATTTCCCATTAATTGGTAAGGGTGTACATTTTTTGTGATGGTAGTTGGAGTTTTTCCCTCAAGGGCTTTAGCTTCTTTCGAAGTTGAATAATAACCATAAACTCCACCAGCTAATGCACCAAACCAACTTCCTTTTCCAGAAAGCAAAAATTTCTGTGGATTTGCAACTAATGAATCATAATCCAAAAACATTTCCAATAATTTAAATCCAACAAAAGCATAAATAATGGTTTGTGTAGCATAATCAACTATTGTAATTTTAACATTAATTTTCTCCTTTATCTGAAAGGTTTTCAAAAGTCCATTTGCCTCTCTGTCTTTTAATTCCTGAGATGTAAACCAATATGCAGCTCCAAAAGACAAAGCCATAAAAAAACCAAAGGTCTGAATTGGTAATTGTAGATTAAACCCAAATAAATCTAAAAGTAAATCTGAAATTGTTGGATACATGTAAGAAAATTTGAAGCGAATTTCGTTTATTAGCTTGTAAAAAAAACGCTTTAAATTATATTCCTCTGACAAATTATCAAAAATCATTAGAATCATTGATAATTAAGTAGTTTCTTTCTTTAATAATTTGACAATCTTATGAAAACTAAATTAAATATCGATTTACGCTCAGATACAATCAGCTTTCCTTCAAAAGAAATGTTGGAATTCATGCAAAATTTAAATCTTGATAATATTGGTGATGATGTGTTTGGCGAGGACAATTATGTAACTGAATTAGAAGAACTTGCTTCGAATATGTTTGGAATGGAGGCTGGATTATTTTGCCCAAGTGGAACCATGACTAATCAAATAGCAATTCACTTACAAAGTGGAGCCGGAAAAGAGGTAATTTGTGATGCAATTTCACATGTGTATATATATGAAGGAGGAGGAATTGCAGCAAACTCAAATGCTTCTGTTAGATTATTACAAGGTGAAAATGGAAAATTCACAGCTGATGATGTCTTAAAAAACATCAATAAAGAAGATGTGCATTTCCCAAGAACATCATTGGTTTGCATAGAAAATACAGTTAACAGAGGTGGCGGTGCTTGTTGGGATTTTAAAGAAATTGAAAAAATTAAGGAGGTTTGTGACTCAAATAAAATCAACCTTCACCTTGATGGAGCCAGAATTTTTAATGCAATTGTATCAAACAATGAAAATCCACAGAATTATGGAAAAATTTTCAACTCAATCTCTATTTGTTTATCAAAAGGATTAGGTGCTCCTGTTGGTTCGGTTTTGTTAGGTTCAAAATCATTTATTTATGAAGCCAAAAGAATTAGAAAAAGATGGGGAGGCGGAATGCGACAAGCCGGATTTATAGCCGGAGCAGGATTATTTGCTTTAAAAAATAATATTGAAAGGTTGGCTATTGACCATCAAAGAGCAAAAGAAATAGGTGAAATTTTAATTAACAGAAATTGGGTTAAATCAGTCCTTCCAATTGAAACCAATATCGTGATTTTTGAATTATTTGAAAATGTCTCGTTTGAGTCATTTTTATCTAAATTAGGCGAATTCGGAGTAAAAGCCATTCATATTGGTGACAACAAAATCCGATTTGTATTTCACATCAATCAAACCAATGAAGATATCGAGTATCTAAAAGAAATTCTGCTGAAAAATACTGGATTTTAAGTCAAAAATCGGATTCCTATTTTTATTAGGTGTCTACAAAATACTTCGTTTGCACCCCCTATGTGAATGTTAAAATTTACTAAATGCCTGATGCCTATTGAGAAAAGCATTAAATTGTGCAGATATTTTAATTGTGATAAAACCAATTTATTCAAAATGAATAAAAAAATACTATTGGCATTTTTGCTGTTTCTGAGTTTGAAATCTTTTAGTCAGCCATTCACTAATGTGATTAGCAGCAGCGGATTAGATGCAAATCGAGCACAAATATTAGATGTACTCGATTATAACAATGACTCTTGGGAGGATGTGATTTTATTGAATGGCATTTCATCTACTCCAAAATTATATCGCAATATCGGAGGTAATTTTACAGATGTCACGACATTAGCAGGTTTATCAGGAATTAATTCAGTTGATGAATCTTTTTCTGCATTTTCATTTGACTATAACTCAGATGGATTTCAGGACATCATGTTCGTTAAAAATGAACCATCTGGTTTTATGCGATTGTTCAAAAATAATTGCGGAAACAATTTTACTGAAGTAACAAGTGAATTAAACATTCCTCAAGGAATTAACTTTATTACCTCAAGCACAACAGGTGATGCCAATATTCAAATATCAGATTATGATGAAGATAGTGATTTGGACTTGGTTTTTGCCCGTGTTTTAAATACAAATGAAAGAAGGATTTCAGTTTTAATTAATAGTGGTGCAACTCTTAATACCATCGATGATATTGTTACTGGATTTGGTTCTACTGTTGATCCAATAATTGTTATGTTCGATTATGACAACAACTTTAATGATGATATTTTAGTAATTAGAAAAACAGCTGAAAATGGAACTGACCAAGTAGATCTTTATGAAAATAATAATGTAGGAGGTTTTTCAATTTTACCTGGAACCGGTTTAACTAATAGTAGTAATGTAGGATTTGCTAACCTTTGGGATTATAATAGAGATGGTTTTGTTGATATTTTATTAGGTACAAAAGATGTTTTAAGTCCTGGACCAGGCAATCAGAAAAATAAGGTTTTTAGAAACAATGGAAATGGAACTTTCACTGATCAAACTAGTTTAGTAAGTGCATTTGATGCAGTAAACAACAATACTGTTAATTATATTGGCTCTTATATTTTCGATTTAGAAAATGATGGCGATCTAGATGTTTTATGGCAAACCAGAACTTCTGGTCCAGTAACAGATGCAAGTACTCCATCACTAATGAGAAACAATGGAAGTAATGTTTTTACTCCAAGACAAACGGTTGTTCTTCCAAATTTAAATTATGGAGGTTCTGCTTTATCAAAATTTGCAGTATTTGATTATAATAATGATGGTTATCCAGATATTTTCAGATTTGGAAGTGCCAATGTTGCTAATGATGCTGTTTTATATAAAAACAATGCTACAGGTAATAATTTCATATCAATTAAACTATTAACATGTTCTGGTGCTGCTGATCCTAGAGGAGCAAGAGTTAAAGTAACTGCAGGTGGGATTTCAACGACAAAATTCTATGGTTCAAATTCATTAGGCTCTGCAACAACTTATGGTTCAGAAAAACTATATTTTGGTTTAGGTACAAATACAAGTATTGATAGCGTAGTAATCTATTGGCCCGATGGCACCATTACTACAGAAACAAGTATATTCCCAAATCAAACAGCTGTCATAACAAATGATATCAATTGTAATTTAGGAAATCCATTAGTAGTGGATTTAGGCCCTGATACTCTAACAGTTTGTAATACCGACAGAGGAAACCTTAGTTTAGTTGGTCCTTTTGATTCATATCTATGGAGTACCACAGAAACAACTCCTAGTATTGATGTAACTAAAGAAGGTTGGTATTCTGTAACAGCCGGAATTTTATCAACAGGTTGTTTTGCCAATGATAGTATTTATGTTGTTTTTGGAAATGCTGATATTCTTCAAAATGATACCCAAATTTGTGTTGGCAATCCGGTAAAACTTGATGCATCGCCAAGATATGATTGTAATCCATTTGGAGCTCCGGTTGCCATTGGTACTTATACTGCAGGTCGCCCAATTACAGGATATGATTATTTGGGGGAATTCAGTGGCCACTATTATTATATGGCTAAAACAAATAGTACTTGGTCTAAAGCTGCCCAAGATGCGTTGAATGCCGGTGGTACCTTAGCTATTATTAATTCTATAGAAGAACAAAATTTCATTCAATCATTGTCTACGGTTAAAGATAATCTTTGGCTTGGAATGTTAAGGGATCCAATTAATAGACAATTCAGGTGGATGAATTGTGAAAATGTAAATTTCCAGAATTTTGGACCGGGAGAACCGACCGATGTTACTGGTGAAGATTATGTGTTTATGAAAAATTCTACCTGTCCTGATGCAGGAACCTGGAAACAATGGGTAATTGATGATAATGTTAATCCTGATGCTTGTTTAAGCAATATGTATGGCTTAATGGAATTAGATGTAAATGCATCAAACATTAAATACAAATGGTCTAGCGGAGAAACAACAAGTAGTATAACTGTTACACCTACTACTACTACAAGTTATTTGGTTGATGTTACATTTGGCAATGCAACATGTTCGGATGTAGTATCTGTTATTATCCCAGATTTAAATAATATTTTCCCATCAGATACTCTAAAAACCTGTGGTGGTGATAGTTTATTTTTGTTTTCAATTGGTGGAATGAAAAATTATTCATGGAGCAATGGTGAAACCGGTGAATCTATTTTTGCAAAATCTAATGGTTGGTACAAAGTAGATGTCATTTCAAATGGTGGTTGCTCTGGAACTGATAGTGTTTATTTGATTATCTTCAATGCAGCTATTAGAACACCGGATACAAGTTTATGCTGGAATACTCCTTTTACTTTAAGAGGACCTAGCACTACATTGAGTTATTCAGAATATTATTCAGAAACATTCATTGGACCAGCACCATTTAATGGTTTTAGTAGAAATTCAAATTTTACTTTTAATGGTAGTAGAGTTTTAGGTTTCTTTCATAATGACTCTGTTTTCTTTGATTTAAAAGGCTTACCAAGTCATGATTCATTAGAAATTTCTTATGACTTATATATTCATGATACTTGGGAAGGAGATTGTTCACTAACAGGGAAAGATGAATTTAGGTTTAGAGTAGATGGCGATATCCATTTAGATAATACATTTTCAAATAATCCGGGTTGTACACAATCATATCCTATTGCAGGTTCAGCAAGTAAAACAGGTGCATCTCAAACAGGATTAAGTAATCGTTGTTTCTCGGATGCATCAGCAAGTTCTACCAAATATACTATTACAAAAAGAATTGGTCATACAAATGCTGACCTAAATTTAAGTTGGATTGGCTCTTTGAATGATACAGATTTAACAGCTTGTAATGAAAGCTGGAGTTTAGAAAATTTATCAATAAAAATTAGAAAAACAGCGAATATTCTTTGGTTTCCAAATGGTGAAACTACTCAAAATATAGACATCCCAGGCTTAACTACAAGCCAAGATTATTGGATTCAAGTTGATAATGGAGTTGATTTTTGTTATGATACAGTTAGTGTCCAAGTTGGACCAACCTTAAAAGTAAATTTCTTAAACGATACAATCTATTCATGCGCAACTTCAAGTGTTTTAATTTCCGCCCCAAATGGTTATGATACTTATACCTGGAGTACAGGAGATACAACACAAAGGACAAGAGTATCAAATGCAACCTGGTACAGATCTTATGTAAGTTTAGGTGGATGTTATGGAGTTGATAGTACATTTTATGCTGTTACCAAAGCTGTTGTTTCACAAACTACTCCTTATGAAGTTTGTTTAAATCAACCTACTTACATAAATATCAACTGGAAAGACAATTGTAATCCTTTTGGCTCTCCAGAAAATACAGGATATGTAAGTGGTAGCCCAATTGCAGGATATACATGGGTAGGCGAATATTTAGGTCATAATTACTATTTAGCAGATACAAGAAGTAATTGGTCAACCGCAGCTCAAAATGCTTTAAAAGCTGGAGGTCATTTGGCAATTATTACAGATACTGCGGAACAAAAATTCATTCAAGATATTACTACCAAAAATGTATGGCTTGGATTATACAGAACTCCTTCAGGAGCATTTACATGGATGAACTGTAATGATACTAGTTATACAAATTGGTATTCTGCTGCACCATCAGCCAATGCCGGTGAAGACTACGTGTACATGATGAATGCTGCATGTACCGAACCTTATAAATGGAATACTTTAATTGATGATGATAACGCTTCAACAGATCCTTGTTTTTCGGAAATTTATGGATTACTAGAAATTAATGAAGTTAAGAAAAATATAAATTGGTTACCTGATAATGTTGGTGGCGATACATTAAAATTCACACCTACATCGAATGTATTATATAGAGCAGTTGTTTCAAATTATGATTGGCCATTCTCGGGTGGAGGTTGTTCAAAAACAATTTCAACAGTAACAGTTGACCCAACAACTTTTAATATTGAAAGAGACTCTGCAGTTAAATGGTCTTGTGAAGGAGATACTGCAATTCTTATTGCCCCAACTTCTACCATCTTTAAAAATTATGCTTGGAGTAATGGTGAAGTTGGTTCTAGAATAGTTGTAAGCCAGTTTAAAGGATGGTTATATTGCACTGTTGATGTTGGAAATTGTCAAGCTAAAGACAGTGTTTGGGTTGATTTAAATACTCCAATGTCATTCCAATTCAATACAAAAGATATTACTTGTTTTGGGTTTAACGATGGACAAACCTTAGCAATTCCTTCCGGTGGAGAAGGAACCGTAAAACTAACTTGGCTGCATGATGGTTCTAGCGACCCAAATATTACAAATTTAGCTCCAGGAACTTACATCATTACCGCAGTAGATGATTCTGGTTGTGTTGCTTCTGATTCAATTTTAATAACCAATCCTCCATCAAAATTAGATTTAAGTTTTAGATTGTTAAAACCAGTTTCATGTGTGGGTGATTCAAATGCAATCGTTGAAGCATTGCCTATTGGAGGAGATAAACCATATACAGTATCGAGTTGGGAATTCGTAACCACCTCTGACACCTTAACAGGAGCTCACAAAGGTTGGTATCCATTCTCTTTAGTCGATATTCGAGGTTGTCTGCTGCGGGATAGTTTTTTTGTTGAAGATGCAAAGCCAATCGATATTACTGCTAAAGTCACCAAACAAATTCTTTGTGATGAAGATACAAATGGGGTTATTGAATTAAATGTCATTGGAGGAACAGCACCGTATTTCTTACTTTGGAATCAAAAATTATTAGATTCAACAATTGTAACAGGTTTAACCGGTGGAAATTATGTAGCTTATGTAGTAGATACATTCCTATGTTTTGATTCAGTAGAGATTACTATCGCAGGTACCGCATTAAACAAATGTGATATGTTTATTCCACAAGGATTCACTCCAAATGGTGATGGATACAATGATTACTTTGTCATCAAAGGTTTAAGTGATTTCCCGGATAACGAACTGACCATTTTTAACCGTTGGGGTGAAATTGTTTATCAAGCTGAAGATTATAAAAACAATTGGGATGGTAAAGCTACCAGAAGCACTTTATTATCGGGCGGTAGTGATTACTTACCAAATGATACCTATTATTATGTATTTGTCACGAAAGCAAATAACAAATCGTTTTCAGGTTATATTTATTTAACTAAATAATCAGAATTAAAATGAAAAAATTATATAAAAATAGCCTTCTGATTTGTTTTTCGATTTTGGGAATTTCACAAGTCAATGCTCAATTAAACCCCAATTCTTCTAATTTTATGTTTAACCCCATTGCTGTTAACCCGGCAATGTCAGGATTACACACAAATCAAATTCAATTGGGATTTGAAGCACAATGGTTAGGTTTAGAAGGTTCTCCTAAAACAGGTTATCTTAGATATGATAAATTGTTCAATGAAAACTCTGGTTGGAATGTTGCTGTTATTTCTGATCACGTTGGACCATTAAGCACTATTACTTTAAGTAATGCTTTTGGATACCATTTCAAAACAACAGAAAAAACATTTGCCTCTTTAGGTATTCGTCATAATCTATCGCAACATTATTTTAATATTTCACCTGATAAAATTAATGATGTGAATGACCCATTGTTTAATGCTAGCACAAGTAGTGTTCCTGTTAATAATTTTGATGCAGGTTTAACATTTTATAATCCTGAATCATATTTAGTAGGATTTAGCTATAGAAATATCATTCCACAAAGGCGTTTTAGAGGGAATGAAGTAACAGAAGTTCCAACTTTATCACTACATGGCTGGTATACCCGCGAAATCAACAGCGACTTTAGTTTAGAGGCTGTTGGTCAATTTAACTCATCTCTTAATAATCCATTAAACTCACAATTTGCCGTAATGGGTGTTTACCAACAAATGTTTGGTGGAGGATTAAACTTTTCACCAGGAAGTCAAGTTGGAATTTTTGCTTATATCAAAACCAAAGACAAACTTAATTTCTTCTATAATTTCAATTTACCTGTATCTCAAATATTCCAAGTGAGTAAACAATCACATGCAATAGGTATCAGTTACAGATTAGGAAAAGATCAAAACCTGTTTAATACATTCTTTATTCAACCCACAGATAATGCCAGTGGAAATCGATTATTCTAAGTTGAATTAATTTAAAAAAAGCCTGTTTCAAAATTCTGAAACAGGCTTTTTTATTTATAATAGTTTTTCAGCTTTTCTACTACTAAATATACTGCAGGACAAATCATTGTATTTAAATAAGTGATACTCATTTTTTGAGCCATATTTCTTTGCTGAGTATGAGGGAATTCTCTGCAAGCATTTGGTCTTGATTCATAAACACTGCAGTATTTATCAGTACCTAAAAAAGGACAGGGAACTGATTTAAAAACGTAATCGTTATCTTCATCTATACGCAAATAGTTTTCAGTAAATTCAGAAGGTCGTAATCGAAGATGTTTTGCCAATCTATCTATATCTTTATCCAAAAACAACGGACCGGTTCCACTACAACAATTGGCACATTTTAAACAATCAATATTTTCAAATACCTCTTCATGATATTGATTACAAATTATATCTAAATCTTTGGGTTTCTGCTTTTTTAATTTATCAAGAAATTTTTTATTCTCTGATTTTTTAGCAGTTGCCTGTTTTAAATAATTTTCATACTCAAGAATCATAATTGTTATTTTACGATATCATGTAATTCATGTCCCATTTTAACCTTTTTGGTATCCAAGTATTTTTTATTATGTGGATTTGGACTCACTTCTAAAGCTACATTTTCAACAATCTCTAAACCATATCCAATTAAACCTGCTCTTTTAGTTGGGTTATTTGTCATCAATCGCATTTTTTGAACACCCATATCTCTTAAAATCTGGGCTCCAACACCATAATCTCTTTCATCCATTTTGAAACCTAATTGAAGGTTAGCTTCAACAGTATCAAATCCTTGTTCTTGTAGCTTATATGCTTTTAATTTATTGATTAAACCAATACCTCTACCCTCTTGATTGATATATAAAACCATTCCCTTTCCTTCTTTTTCAATCATTTGCATGGCTTTATGTAATTGATCTCCACAATCACATCTCATTGAATGAAAAATATCTCCTGTAATGCAAGATGAATGCACACGAACCAAAACTGGTTCATCAGGCTCCCAAGTACCTTTTTGTAAAACTAAATGCTCTTCTCCTGTATCTTTTTGATGATAAGCTGTTAAAATAAATTGACCATATTTGGTAGGCATTTCAACCGATATTACCTTTTTAACTAAAGACTCCTTTTCCAAACGATAAGCAATCAAATCTTTAATTGTTACCAATTTCATATCAAACTTTGCAGCAATTTTAACCAAATCAGGAACTCTTGCCATTGTTCCATCTTCATTCATAATTTCAACTATACAACCTGCTGGTTCAAATCCTGCTAAACGAGCAAAATCAACAGCCGCCTCAGTATGACCGGCTCTTCTTAGAACACCTTCAGGTCTGGCTTTTAAAGGAAAAATATGTCCCGGTTTACCTAAATCATCTGGTTTTGTTAATGGGTCAATAAGTGCTTGCATTGTTTTAGCTCTATCCTGAGCAGATATACCTGTAGTGCAACCTTTACCTAATAAATCAACCGAAACTGTAAATGGAGTACTATGAGAAGTGGTATTTTCACTAACCATTAAATTTAAATTCAATTCTTCACATCTGGTATCAATTAAAGGTGCACAAATGAGTCCTCTTCCCTCTTTACTCATGAAGTTTATTATTTCAGGAGTTACATTTCTTGCAGCAGTTAAAAAGTCACCTTCGTTTTCTCTATCCTCATCATCAACAACAATAATCATTTTACCTTGACGAATGTCTTCAATTGCTTCTTCAATTGTATTAAATTTTACTTTTTCCATTTTACTTTATTTGCTGAGGTTCTTATAATAAGATAGTATGTCTCTTATTACCATTGAACTTTCATATTTGTTTTCAACTAATTTTCTGGCTTCTCTTCCTGTTTTTTCTATTAATTCAGGATTGCAAATTAACTTTGAAATTTGATTTATGAAATCTGAGGATGTTTCTGCTTGAAATATATTTAAATCAGGTTGAACAGAAATGCCTGTAAAGCCCATTTCTGTTGACACTAAGCATTTTCCCAAAGCTAAACCTTCAAGAATTTTTACTCGAATTCCACTTCCTGAAAACAGAGGGACAATCATGATGGATTTCGATAACATCAATTGAATGGCATCATCTACTTCACCTAAAACTTCAATTCCATTTCCTGAAAAATTAAAAAACTCTTTTGGCATATTTCTTCCTGCAATATAGAATTTGATTTCAGGATGTTTTGTTTTTAAACTAGGCCAAACCTCTTTAATAAACCACTTAACAGCTTCTTGATTTGGCATCCAATCCATAGAACCAAGGTGTAGAATTGAATTCGGTTCAATTTGACTATAATCCGGAGCTAATCTGCTAATATCCATGCCAGTTGGTGCTATATGCCAACTTTTAATATAGCCATAACTTTCAAAACATTTAGCATCACTTTCAGTAACACAAGTGAGCCCATCAAATAAATTTAATTGAGCTAATTCGTATTTCTTTAAACGATTGGAAAGTATGTTTAAATAGTATTTTTTAATGGGATTTTTTTCAATTCCTGCTAAACTTTGCCAGATTTCAAATTCAACATTATGTGCTCTTAAAACACATTTTGCATTGGTATTTTCACGAATGATTTTTAAATAGGGTGCCATGAAGATACTTTCAAAAACCACCACATCAAACTGTTTCTCTTTACAAAGATTTTCCAACATTTGTTCGAACTCTTTGCTTATAAATCTTACTACATGGTACGATTCATCTGAAAATAACAGGTTTTTTAAAGCATCAACTGGTTTTATTTTATTGTCGATATAACTCAATCTAAAATCGGCCAGACCTCTTACTTCTTCAGGTAATTTATCAAAATCAACAAAATGTTTACTAGTATTTAAAACTGCGCATGTTAAATCACAACCTGCATCATGGTAACCTTTTAGAAAATTGTAATATCCCAAAGCACCTCCATCTTTTAGAGGCCAAGGAAATCTATTTATTAATTGTAGAATCCTCATTAATTATTAAGCCTGATTTTTTGATTTAATAAATCTTCTAATAAATCTAAAATAACCTGATAAATCAAAAATACCTG
>JBMLOK010000270.1:0-4631 GCA_049243005.1 Bacteroidia bacterium
TTCAATTTTACTTTGTTTGTACAATAATTTCCATCTCCAAACCCTAACTACTAAAACTAAAAATGAAACTATAAAAATGGGTATTAAAACAAAGAAATTTCCTGTTTGAATTACACCAATAACTTCACCAAATGAAACTTTTGAAAATGTAAGATACACCAGCGCAATGCCTATCAAAGCAAATAAAATCCCCTGAAATAATACCCAGTTTTTCAAAATACTATTTTATTCGGTAAAGAATAACTGAATTAGAATTCGTGCCAAATATCAAATAATTGTCTTGGTCTTTAAACAAATCTCCGCTTGTAAAATTACCATTTGATTGAATTGGAAATGGTTCTGTTTTGCCTGATTTACTATCATCTACCTGTATCAATCCATTTGAATTATTGTACCAAATTGATTTAATATGATTATTAAATGGCTTCCAGTATTTGTTACTAATTATTGTATCCGGTTCTAATTTGTTATAAACCACCTTCCCTTTTATATCAATAATTTGAGTTTCATTGAACATCTTTATTTGAATCAAACCTGTAGTTTTATTATGATAATAATCTAGCTTTAGAATTTCTGATTTCGACTTGTAAATCTGTTTAATTTCGACAGGTTTATTTGTAAAATAATTGATTGAGTAAACTACACTACTATCAGAAGCAAAAATCTGTAAACTACCTGTATCTACTTGATTTATCAAGATATTTCTCCAAGTATAAACAGAGTCTTTAAATAATGAATTTAAAACTTTACCGGAAAGGTCAAATCCACTTAATTTTCCTTTTTCATTTAATGCCCAAACCTGTCTAATTCCGGAAAGTTTAACAGGATATAATTCAGAAATTACATTTGGATAAATTGACATTGGATTCCAAACCGGTAAAAACCTTGCCTGTGAATTGTAAGCACTTAATTTATAAAACTTTCCTACTGTAAAAAATCCTAATTGCTTTTCTTCATTTAATTCAATTATGCTGACAGGATAAGTAGTAGATGTTGGAATCCATGCAGGCCAACCTTGAATAGCTTTACCACTTTCATCAACAACATGAATATTATGACTTGTATTAAAAACATATTGAACCCTGCCATTTTTATAAATATCCACTTCTTTAATCCCTGAAACCAATTCATCTTCAACCTGGTATTTCCAAAGCAGCATACCCGATTTTGAGAAAGAATATAGTTGGTGTTTTTTATCCATTACCAATAAAACCTGTTCTCCAATCTTGCTAGAATAAACAGAAACCGGATTCATTTCCATGATTGTATCTAATGGAATTTCCCATATTTTTTCTGTCTTATCTGTTTTTCCGGTATTGAATTCAATTGTAAACTGACTTGCAAATGTTTTATCGGTACTTCCACCGAATTGCATGGCTAAGTAACCAGCTTTTCTGAAGGTTCCCATATTTCTGGTAAGAATTCCATTCCAGGATTCATTAACAAAATTTAAGGCGTATTTCGGCGCAACATCAGCATTTATAAATAATTCCAAATTACTCTGGCCAACCATTTTTTCTCTAAAATCTTTAAATCGTTCTGATTTTTGTAAAAGATTTCCATCCTGCCAATTTCTTATCAATCCATTTAAACAAGAAGGGTGAGCTGATAGAAAAACATAATTACCTTTAATGGTATATGAATGAAGTTTCAATCCATCAAACAAATTACCAAATAAAACTTTTGGATAATCGCCAAGATAAAAAGGAAAAATTCTATGTGTTGAATCCAGTGAACTTATTAAACTTGAATCTCCCCCGTTTTTACTTTGGTATTTCGATTGTATATCATTCATCAAAGATTTAAATCCCAATGGATTATTTAATTCAAAGTATATGATATAAGAACTGTCTTTATTAATTCCGGGTTCAACAACAGCAGTTATTCCGGCCTGTGCTCCTAAATATGAAGATAATTTTGTATTTAATCCTTTTCCGAAAATAGATTCAAGACTATCTGAATAATTCACATACTCTCTAAACAATCCTTCGCTGAACAAATATTCTTTTAAATTTGGATACCATTTTTCATATCCATTAAATGAGAAATTCAAACTAAATGCAGTGTTTTCAGGTAAAAATTGAATTGCTTTATTCTCAATTGGAACCTGAGAATTGAGTAAATCTAAAAACTGGAAATTCTTATCGGAAGTAATTGATGCTCCTTTTAAAATTAAATCCTTGTCACTTATTTCAACTTGATAAAAACCTTTATCAGCCATGGTTCCTAAAGTACCAAACGCATTTGGCTCCTCATTATTGGAGATACTCTTTATTAATTGAGGTAAATATTGATAATTTAAATAAACATTAAAGTCTTTGTTACCATTAAAAATATAATGGTTCTTATCATTCATTTGAATATCCGGACTATTTTCTCTCAGTTTTAGCAAGGCATTTTCAACCAAAGAGCCATCAAAACTAAACATCATTAATTTAGACTTGAAGGCTATTGAAAAACTATTATCACCACCAAAATCATTAAAATCATATACATTTTCACCTGAAAATTTTCTTGTTGTTAACTGATATCTTCCTGGAAAAATGGTATTTATGAATTTCATTACTTTTTGACCATCTGTTTCATTAGTGGTCTGAACAGCCATAAAAAAACCAACATGTTTATTATTATAAGCATGAAATGAATAAACCGCTTCACCTGATTCAAACCAATTCCCTAAAGTTGAATTACTTTTAAAGATTGAATCAAGCAAAATTAATTGTTTATAAAACTGCTCTACTTCCTCATTCTTCATAAGCTTTTCCATAAACTGAGGATCACCTATGGCTTGAAGCATCTGGCTGCTTTTGTTACTTTCTAAAATAATGGCTGCGTTTTCAGGAACTACAAATAGTGGCTTTACCTTCTTTTCTCCTATTTCAAAAAAATACAAATAAATACCTAGCCCAAGTCCTATGGACAGTAAGATGCTGATAATACTAAGTAATTGTTTATTCATATAAAAATGGACGGAAACGAAATTAATTCCCCTTTAATAATTATTATTCTTTAATTTGTTCACATGTAAAGGTTTTTTCAAACTAACTGAGCAATTTTGAAATCATTTTTAAACTGAAATTTATGAGAGACTATTCTAAAATATTTATTCGATTATCTTTAATTTTTGCCGGCATAGGTGTTATTTGTGGAGCATTTGGTTCACATTTATTGAAAAAATTGCTAGAAGAATATGATTTATCTGTTTGGGAAACCGGTGTAAAATATTTGATGATTCATGCTTTAGGGATTCTCATTCTAGCCATAAATCACCGTCATTTTAATAAGAAGTTATTTATTGCGCTCTCTTTATTAAGTGTAGGTATCATAATATTTTCAGGAACATTATTTCTTTTGGCTACTAGAAATATTTGGGGAGATGATTCATTTAAATTTTTAGGAGCTATTACTCCAATTGGAGGTTTAAGTATGATTTTAGGTTGGTTTTTTACAGCAACTTTCTGTTTAAATAAATCAGAAGATTCTAATGAAAAAGAGGAATCAAGTTCAAGTAAAAAAAGACATCACAAAAGATCATCTTCAGAAAATAACTAAGTAAATTTTCTTTATTATGAAGACATTAATACTAATGCGACACGCAAAGGCCTTGAAAGAATCTGATGATTTATCAGACCATAACAGGCAATTAAGTGATAAAGGAAAAGAGGATGCGAAAGTGATGTCTGAGTCTTTAAAAAAAGAAAAATACATTCCTGAATTAATCGTAAGTAGTACAGCAAAAAGAACTCATAAAACGGCAAAAATTATACAAGAAAATTTGGTTTTAAAACCGAGTTCTCTCCTGTTGGAAAGTGATTTATATGAAGCTACCACATCCGATATTCTTCATGTCATCAGATTATTACCGGATAATTTAAAAACCGTAATGTTAGTTGGACATAATCCATCGTTTACAGGAATGATTGGTTTATTGTCTCAAACATTTATTGAAAACCTGCCAACATCAGGTATTGCTGTTATTCAGTTTAATTTTCCTACTTGGAAATTAATACAGAATAAATCAGGAAATCTGGTATGGTTTATGCATCCAAAATTATTATCATGAAAACTTTCAAATATACAGGCATCCTTTTTGTCCTTTTAATTTTTAACCTTCCCTTGTTTTCTCAGGATTTACCTTTTTCAAGTACTAAGAATAAAAAAGCTGAATATTATTTTGGAGAAGCATTAAAAGCATTTCAGGAAGGTGATGGAATGAGGACGCTTAATTTTGTTGATAAAGCAATTAGCACTGATCCCAATTTTATTGATGCTTACATGCTTCAAGCTGAAGTAAAATCAAACAATGAAAAGTATGGGGAAGCAATGGCGATTTACAACAAAGTTATTTCTATCAACCCCGACTTCCCAATGAGCTATTATGGTTCAGCTAAAATCAATTATATCCAAAAGCAATACCAGGAAACATTGGTTGATTGTGATAAATTTCTTCAATTCCCTGATCATTTTCGTAAACAAGATGAAGTGCTTAAAATGAAAAGTAATGCTGCATTTGCTTTATATGCAGTAAAAAATCCGGTTCCTTTTGAACCACATAATCTTGGTCCGAATATCAACTCTTTCGAAAACGAATATTTCCCTGGTATTACTGCTGATGATCAAACTTTTATTTT
>JBMLOK010000270.1:4731-8225 GCA_049243005.1 Bacteroidia bacterium
ACAACTTTTAAAAACGGAAAATGGTCACCTCCAGTTAATATGGGTCCTGAAATAAACAGCGCCGGTGATGACCAATCTCCTTTTATAGCAAAAGATGATCAAACATTATACTATAATAGTGATGGGCATCCTGGAATGGGCGGAATTGATTTATTCTTCTCTAAAAGAGTTGATGGTAGATGGCAGAAACCTGTAAATTTAGGTTATCCAATCAATACCGATTTAGATGAAACATGTTTGGTTATTGCTTCGAATGGTGTTGATGCATACATATCGAGACAAGCTGAAGATAGTTATGGAGGCTTGGATTTATATCACTTCGAACTTTATAAAGAAGCTCAACCTAATAAAACAGGTTATGTAAAAGGAATAGTTTATGATGCTGTAACAAATAGTAAACTGGTTGCAAAAATTGAATTAATTGATTTGGCAACAGGTAAATCTATTGTAGAATCGTTTTCTAATAAACTTACCGGTGAGTTTTTACTTAGCTTACAAGGCAATAAAGATTATGCGTTAAATGCTTCAAGAACCGGTTATATGTTTTACTCAGAAAATTTTGCTTTAAAAAATCAAAGTTCAACTGAGCCTTTAATATTAAACATACCTCTTCAACCAATTACAGCAGGAGCAAAAGTAGTTTTGAAAAATATTTTCTTTGATACTGATAAATTCAATTTAAAAAGTGAATCGATGGTTGAATTGGAAAAATTAATTCAATTTATGAATGCCAATCCAACTGTAAAAATTGAAATTGGTGGACATACAGACAATACAGGTGATGTTAAGAAAAACCAGTTATTATCGAGTAATAGAGCTAAATCAGTTTTTGATTATTTAGTATCAAAACAAATTCCGGCGAATAGATTAGCTTTTAAAGGATATGCAGAAACTCAACCAATTGCTGATAATAAAACACCTGAGGGAAAACAAAAAAACAGGAGAACTGAATTCAAAATCCTGCCCTAAACTGTCAACATCCAACAATTTTTGATGTGTATTGGTGAAAAAGCAAATGTATTTAAGCCGTTTTATACGTTTATGTTTACATTACTAAATTATGGCTACGCAAAACTTCACAATTGAAAGGAAAAATAACCGCCATCAAGTTGCCGGTTTTATTGGAACATCCTTGATTCATGGGATAATTCTTGCTTTTTTATTGATGTTTTTTATCTATCCTCCTAATCCACCTTTAGATTCTATTGGTATGATGATGAGTCTAGGTGAAGAAAACATGGGTGGTCCTTCCCTAACGCCTGTACCCGACCCTTCGCCAAATGAAACTTATACGCCAATTTCTGAAGCAACTGAAGATGATTTAAAAGATTTGACTCAGGATAATGATGAAAGTGTTGCTATAAAAGAGCAAAAGGAAAAAGAAAAGAAAGACAAGAAGGAGAAAAAAGATCCTGAAAAACCAAAGGATATCAAACCAAAACCAGAGAAAACACCTCAATTAGAATTGCCTAAAAAAGTTGACCAACAAGCTTTATTCAGAAAAAGTAAAAACAAAGCTGGTGGCAATGGTGGTTATGGTGATGGAGATATTCCGGGTAATGAAGGAAGATTGGATGGTGACCCAAGAGGAAATCCTGATGGTGAAGGTTCTGGTTTATATGGTGATGGAAAAGGTGGTGATGGACCTCTAAAATTTGAACTTTCTGGGCGCTCAATGAAAAAGCTTCCAAATGTTGAAGACAATTCAACTTCAGTAGGAAAAGTTGTGGTGAGAATTGTAGTTGATAGAGATGGAAATGTAGTAAAAGCTGTGCCAGGACAACCTGGTTCTACAACTATTGAATCATCTCTTTTAGAAAAAGCCAGACAAGGTGCATTACAAACTAAATTCTCATCAAAATCAGATGGCCCTGATGAACAATTTGGTTATATTACTTTTGTATTCAGATTCAAAAACTAAATTTTGACATATCAAGAAACACTTGATTATTTATATGCTCAGTTACCCATGTTTACACGTGTTGGTGCTTCTGCATATAAAAAAGATTTAACCAATACTTTGGCTTTATGTGAGGCATTAGGAAATCCTCATTTAAAGTTTAAATCAATTCATGTTGCCGGAACCAATGGTAAAGGTTCAAGCTCACACATGCTGGCTTCTATGCTACAGGAAGCCGGTTATAAAACTGGATTATATACCTCTCCTCATTTAATCGATTTTAGAGAAAGAATAAAAATCAACGGCATCATGATTCCTCAAGATTTTGTTGTTGATTTTGTAATTCAGTATAAATCTTTGTTTGAAGATATTAAACCTTCATTTTTCGAATGGACAGTAGCTCTATGTTTTCAATATTTTTCTAGTCAGAAAGTTGAAATTGCCATTATTGAAACAGGTTTGGGAGGCAGACTTGATTCAACAAATGTGATCAATCCAATAGTAAGTATTATAACCAATATTGGTTTCGATCATATGGACATGCTTGGTAATACTTTGCCATTAATTGCCGGAGAAAAAGCTGGTATCATTAAAAAAAATACGCCAGTTGTTATTGGAGAAAATCATCCTGAAATCAATCCTATTTTTCAACAAAAAGCAAAATCTGAACAAGCATTTTTATGTTACGCTGAATTTGAAACTGAACTTTTTCATTTTAAAAATAATGAAACAGAAAGTCATTTTGATATTCACCTAAGAACAGGAGAAACCTGGCTAAACATGCAGTGCGACTTGCCTGGTATTTATCAAAAAAAGAATATTTGTACTGTCATTTCAAGCATTCCTTTTATAAGACAAGCCGGATTTAAAATCACTGAATCTGATATTAAAAATGGTTTATTTCAGGTAAAGAAAAATACCGGTTTAATGGGCAGGTGGCAGCTCATTCAAAACAACCCCAAAATTATTTGTGATACTGGTCATAATGAACATGGAATGAAATTGGTTAGCCAACAATTATCAAAAGTGAAAAGGAAAAATCTTCACATGATTATTGGGATGGTTAAAGATAAAGATGTTTCAAAAGTGCTTTCATTCATGCCAAATGAAGCAACTTATTACTTCACAAAAGCAAATCTACCCAGGGCTTTAGATGAAAAAGAATTACAAGCTATTGCAATCACAAACAATTTAAAAGGAAGCACTTTTACTGATGTTGAATCAGCAATTCAATTTGCTATTCAAGAATCAGATAAAGATGATTTAATTTTTATTGGAGCTTCTACATTTATTGTTGCAGAAGCATTGGAATATTTTCAAAAACAAAATATTAAACTTCAATAACTTTTGAGCCTGCAAAAACATAAACCTTATCATTAGGATTTGTTTCAATGACTTTTGCACCGGTAAAACTCCCAAAAGCCGGAAGTAATATTTGATTTTCACCAACAAAAAGGCAAGCTAATCTTTCTCTTTGTTTTCCTTTTCCTTCCAATAAAACTGCTGGATGAATATGTCCGCTAATACTTGGTTTTGTTGAGTTTTCATCAGGCTCATGAATCATTTCTATTCCTCTTCTTTCTTGTTTATAAAA
>JBMLOK010000270.1:8325-13607 GCA_049243005.1 Bacteroidia bacterium
TGTTTATACTTTAAAGTTAGTTCGATGAATAAATTCCATTCTTCATTTAAATCAGAATGAAACAAATCGCCCAAAATAATGAATTCTTCAAAGGAATATTTTTCTAAAATTTCTTGAATTTTTATCAGATTTTGATCTGCCGCAGCCATTGGAACTGCAATTCCATTTTTACGAAAATGACTTACTTTTCCTAAATGCAAATCGCTAAATAAAATTGCACGCTCCTCGGTCCAAATAATACCTCGTTCAGGTAAAGCCAAAAAGTTTGAATTAGCGAATGAAAATTTCATTGTTGGCAAGAAGCATAATTTTCCGCTAATTTTCCCGAAAAAAAATTGAGCTTTCGTCAAAAACTTCAGTACCATTTGGTAAAAAAATTAGGTATCTCTAATAAAGATGCTTCAAACCTAATTTTATCATCTCAGGTAAAAGTAAATCAAAATGTAGTTAATGAAAACATTCAAATCAAACCTTTAGATGAGATAGAAATTTTAAATCAAAACAATCAGATTAATGATAAAAAATATTTTCTTATTTTGAATAAACCTGTTGGTATTGAAAGCACCTTAAACCCTGATATCGAGAACAATCTTCTACCCTTTTTGCCTGAGATTAATGGCTTGTTTCATATTGGAAGATTAGACAAAGAATCGGAAGGTTTGATGCTTTTTAGTAATGAAGGTAAAATTCATGATAAAATTCTCAGGAACAAAAATCAGGAAGTTTTAAAAAAATATTTGGTGGAAGTTGATTCAGAAATCGATGAAGATTTTATTACTCAAATGGAATCCGGTATTGAAATATTAGGAACAAAAACACTTCCATGTAAACTTCAAAAAATAG
Source organism: Bacteroidia bacterium (assembly GCA_049243005.1). Classification (GTDB taxonomy): domain Bacteria; phylum Bacteroidota; class Bacteroidia; order UKL13-3; family UKL13-3; genus CAISCU01. Next base: position 9,169 of record JBMLOK010000270.1, read on the forward strand.
ATTCAAACTCCTTTTATATTTGGTTAAATCAAGGTTTAAACCGACAAATAAGAAGGATGTGTTATAAATTAGGAAAAGAAGTAACAAAACTTCAACGTTTAGAAATTGGAGAAATTAAATTAGGTGATTTGGAAGTGGGGAAATCAAGAGCATTGAATATTGATGAGATTTCTTATTTAAAAAACCTTTTTTAGTTTCAATAATTAGTCAATTTTCTTAAAAACTTTTTAAATTCATCAATTTTATTAAGTTTGAATGAGAAACTCTAACTGTGTATGAAGAAAATATTACTAATAACCGCCGGTGTTTTAATTGCATTGGCTTTGCTTTTTTCCTGGTTCAAACAAAATACTAAAAAAGCCAGTCCGCAAACTACAGCTTCATACATGCATGAAGGATTAAACATCAATATTAGTTATTGCCAACCTGCTGCAAAAGGAAGGGTAATTTTTGGAGATGAACAAGCGGGAGCTCTTCAACCCTATGGACAATATTGGAGAGTTGGAGCCAATGAAGCAACAACAATTGATATTAGTAGTACCATTAAAATTAATGATAAAGAATTAAAAGCAGGTAAATATGCTTTGTATGCCTATCCCGGAGCTACAACATGGACAATCTGTTTTAATACCGATTGGGACAGATGGGGTGCAACAGAACCAGATCCTAAAAATGATGTTTTAAGAACAGAAATTCAAGCAAATAACAGCGCTCCTATGCAAGAATTATTTTTAATCAATTTTGATAAATCAGATTCAAACGGAACAGCTTTTTTAAACTTACATTGGGATAAAACCTTAATCAAAATTCCATTCTCAAAAAACATTCAATAGCGATGAAGCTCAGAAACCGGATTGCAGAAATCAGGTCGAAAAAAGATGTAAATTTACTCGTTTCTGAAATTGAAAATAATCCTGAAATATTGGATGAATTATTAATGCTTCTCGAAGAAAGAAAAACCAGACAAAGCATGTATGCATCCTGGGTTCTAGCCCATACAGCTGAAAGTTCTCCTGAATTAATTTCACCATTTGCTCAACAAATTCTTGAATTATTTAAGAATTCACCGCATACAGGAGCAAACAGGAATTTAATGAGATGTTTTATGGAAATTGATGTTCCTGAAAATATCATGAGTCCACTAATTGACCAATGTCTGGAATTTATTAATGACCCTAATCAACCGGTTGCTGTTAAAGCTTTTAGTATTGAATCATTTGCAAGAATTGTGCTTAAAATGCCTGATTTGGCAAACGAACTAAAATTAGCAATGGCGCATATTCATCTCTTAAACTCCCCTGCCTTACATAGCACATCTAAAAAAGTAAGATTGATGATGAAGAAAAATAATATCCCATTTTAGATTTCATGTAAATCAACTTTACAGATAATTAATTGAAACTTAAATTTACCAAAACTAAAAAAATGAATAAAAAACTACTTACTACAATTGGAGTTGCTGCTCTTTTAGTTGGAACAGCTGCCATGTTAGAAGACAAAATCAAAGGAATCGATTTAACTGCAATCGATAAAAATGTGAATCCGGGCGAAGATTTTTATCGTTATGCAAACGGTAATTGGATAGCAAACAATCCTGTACCATCAACAGAATCAAGATGGAGCAGTTTTAATATTGTTTCTGAAAGAAATAATGAAACACTTCGTCAAATTCTTGAAGAAGCTGCTGCTGATGTTAAAGCTCCTGCTGGTTCTACCAAACAAAAAGTTGGTACTTTTTATAGAATTTACATGGATACTTTAAAAAGAGACCAACAAGGAAGTACTCCTGTTAAACCTCTTTTAGATAAGATTAATTCTATATCATCAAAATCTGATTTAATTAAGGTTGTTGCTGATTTACATAAAAAAGGAATAAGAGGATTTTTTAATTTTTATATTTCTCAGGATTTAAAAAATTCAACTGCTTACATTGTTTATGTTTCTCAAGGTGGTTTAGGTTTACCTGATAGAGATTATTATACCAAAACTGATAAAAAATCAGAAGAAACCAGAACAGCTTATTTAGCGCATGTAACCAAAATGGCTGAGTTATTTGGCATGTCAACTGAAGGTTTTTCAACAACTATCATGAAAATTGAAACTGATTTGGCAAACAAATCAATGACAAGAACTGAAAGACGTAACCAGGAAAAACAATACAATAAGCGTTCATTTAATCAATTTAATGCTGATTTTGCCAATTTAGAATTTAACAATTATTGCAAATTAACCGGAGTAGCAAAATTCGATAGTTTAATAGTTTCGCAGCCGGATTTTTTCAGTAACCTGAATAATATGATTGCAAATTATTCTTTAGAAGATTTGAAAGCATATTTGAAATGGAATGTAATGAATACTTCTGCAGGATACTTAGGAACTGCATTTGAAAAACAAAATTTTGCTTTTTATGGTACAGCATTAACAGGTACTAAAGAGCAAAAACCAATGTGGAAAAGAGGAATCAATGCTGCTAATGGAATTGTTGGTGAGTTATTAGGTCAATTGTTTGTAGAAAAATCATTTTCTCCTGAATCTAAAAAGAGAGTAAATGAAATGGTTGATAATATCATGGCTGCGTTTAAAGTTAGATTAAGTCAACTTGATTGGATGAGCGAACCAACAAGAATAAAAGCTTTAGAGAAATTAGCTAGCTTCACCAAAAAATTTGGATATCCTGATAAATGGACTGATTTCAGTAAATTGGAAATTAAAGAAGATTCATATATCCAAAACTACTTTAGAGCTGCGGAATTTGGTCATCGCGACATGATTTCAAAACTTGGAAAACCAATTGATAAAAACCGTTGGGGCATGTTTCCACAAACTGTAAATGCTTACTACAATCCTACTTTAAATGAAATCGTTTTTCCGGCAGCAATTATGCAACCTCCGTTTTTCGATGCTCAGGCTGATGATGCCGTTAATTATGGAAGTATTGGAGCAGTAATCGGACATGAATTAACACATGGATTCGATGACCAAGGAAGTAAATATGGTGCTGATGGTAATTTAAAAAGCTGGTGGACACCTGAAGATAGAAAACTGTTTGAAGCAAAAACAAAAAAACTGGTTGATCAATACAATGCATTTTTTGTAGCTGATAGTCTTCATGTAAATGGAGAATTGACATTAGGAGAGAATATTGCAGATTTAGGTGGATTAACTATTGCTTATGAAGCTTACAAAATGCATTTAACAAAACATCCTTCTAAAATTGAAAATGGATATACTCCTGAACAAAGATTTTTCCTTGGATTTGCTCAGGTTTGGAAAAATACAGTACGTCCGGAAGCATTGAGACAATTAATTTTAACCGACCCACATTCACCTGGAGAATTTAGAGTTTTAGGTCCTTTAAGCAATATGCCATCATTTTATGAAGCTTTTGGCGTACAAAAAGGTCAAAAAATGTATAAATCTGACGAAGAAAGAGCCAATATTTGGTAAAAAAATATTTATTTTGAATTGATTTAGAAGCCGGAAATTCCGGCTTCTTTTTTTTAATCTAAAATCATGAAACTAATTAAACTATCCTTTATTCTTTGGGCTGTAGTTTTATTCAGCTCCTGTGGCAAAAAAATCATTGAATATGTTCCTTTAAGTATCGATAATACACTTGGAGAGCAAGCAGATTACCAATTTAGCAATGGTCAGATTGGAATGGTGCTAAGTCCGGAAGATTATCCTGAATCTTACGAGCATCTAAACAGGATAAAAGATAAAATTCTTGCATCAGGAAATGTAAAACACAAAGAAGATTTTCCCTGGGAAGTGCGAATTATTCATGATGATTCGGTTTTAAATGCTTTTTGTATTCCTGGTGGATATATTTATGTTTACACAGGTATCATTAAATATTTAGACTCTGAAGATGCTTTAGCAGGCGTTTTAGCACACGAAATAGCTCATGCCGACCTTAGACACGGAACATCACAAATGTTGCAGAATTTAGGAATTGGATTCGTTTTGCAATCTATATTGGGAATTGACAATTCAAGTTTATTGAATTTAGGGGTAAACTTGATTGGATTATCATTTAGCAGGGCCGATGAAAGCGATGCTGATATGAATTCTGTAATTTACCTCTATCCTACTGAATACGATGCCAGAGGTGCAAAAATCTTCTTTGAAAAAATTCAAAAAGACGATAAAAATCCTGGTATTCCTGAATTTATTTCAACACATCCTGATCCTGAAAACAGGGTTGAAAATATTATTAAAAAATGGAAAGAGCTTGGAGGTAAAAAAGGAAAGAAATTCGTTGGAGAATATTCCGATTTTAAAAATAGCTTACCCTAAAAGGAGATTTTTGATTTTTGATTTTTGATTTTTGATTTTTGATTTTACGAATATCCGCATGTTAACCAAGAGTTTTTTTGAAAGAGCATCCAAAATTTAACATGTAAGGCCTTAAAATGTCCTATAATTCCTAGCAACTA
>JBMLOK010000271.1:0-4753 GCA_049243005.1 Bacteroidia bacterium
TGTCTCTTGCATCTAATTTAACTCTAATACCTGCAGCTTTTAAAGCAGCGAAATAAGCATCAGCTTTTTCCATAACTAAAGATTGTTCTGCTTCTTTTCTGAAAATTGGAACGATTACAACTTGAATAGGAGCAAGTCTTGGAGGTAAAACCAATCCTTCATCATCGCTATGACTCATAATAAGTGCGCCCATTAATCGGGTTGAAACTCCCCAACTCGTCGCCCAAACATATTCTTTTGTATTTTCTTTGGTTACATATTTTACATCAAAAGCTTTAGCAAAATTCTGACCTAAGAAATGAGAAGTTCCCATTTGAAGTGCTTTTCCATCTTGCATCAAACCTTCAATACAATATGTATCCAAAGCTCCGGCAAATCTTTCATTTGGAGTTTTTACACCTTTAATTACTGGAACAGCAAGGATGTTTTCTGCAAAATCAGCATAAACTTCCAGCATTTGTTTGGTTTCTGCAATTGCTTCTTCAGCAGTAGCATGAGCAGTATGACCTTCCTGCCATAAAAATTCAGCAGTTCTTAAAAATAAGCGGGTTCTCATTTCCCATCTTACCACATTCGCCCATTGGTTAATAAGAATTGGCAAATCACGGTAACTTTGAATCCAATCTCTATAAGTATTCCAGATAATGGTTTCAGAAGTAGGTCTTACAATTAACTCTTCATCCAGTTTAGCATCCGGATCAACCACAATTTCTCTGGTATTCTCATCTACTTTTAATCTATAATGAGTAACAACTGCACATTCTTTTGCAAATCCATCAACATGGCTGGCTTCTTTACTAAAAAAGCTTTTTGGAATGAATAAGGGGAAATATGCATTTTGGTGTCCTGTTTCCTTGAATCGTCTGTCTAATTCTGCCTGCATTGTTTCCCAAATGGCATATCCATAAGGTTTTATAACCATACAGCCTTTTACTGCCGAATGCTCAGCTAAATCGGCATGTTTCACAAGATTATTGTACCAAGCACTGTAATCTTCACTTCTTTTTACTTTCTTAATTTCCATGTTTCGAATTTTGGAATGGATTTTGATTTAATCATTCCGACACAAAAATACTTTTTAGTTGTTACTTTGTATAAGCAAACAAATCTCATGTTTATGAAAAACTTAATATTACTTGGCAGTGCGTTGGTTATTACGGGATTAAGTTCCTGTACGGTACAGCAACAATTCAATGTTGGGGCAGCTGAAGACGATGTTTACTGGTCTAGAAAGAGTGATGAAAGCAAAATTCAAACTCTGGATGATGTTAATTTCGATAAACAAAAGGATCATAAAGGCGGTGGTTCAAACTATGAACCAGCTAGAAATACTAATAATTCCAGCTCAAGTTATTCTGAAGAAGAAAGAGCCAATCAGGCTTATCAAGCATGGAATTCTCAAAGAGGAAGTACTGCAATACAGAATTATGATGAGCAAGCTGTTTCAAATGACCAATTCAATAGAGAAACAGAAGAGGAACGTGATGCTAGAAGATTCGGTACAGAAAGATCTTTTTATTATACAGACCCTTATTTTAATGCTTTATCGCCAAACTGGGGTTGGACATCTTGGTATTCTCCGATAGTACGTCCGGGTTTTTATAATTGGGCTCCAGGTTGGAATATTGGAATTGGTTGGGGTTCACGCGGTGGTTGGAATATGGGCTTTGGATATAATATGGGTTTTGGTGGAATGGGTTGGGGAAATCCATATGCCTATAATCCTTGGATTTATGATCCTTGGAACCCTTATTTCTACGATCCGTTTGCTTTTAATTATGGATTCGGTTACAATCCTTGGGGTTTTGGTTATGGATACAACCCTTGGTTTGGTTACAATAATCCTTGGCATTGCAATCGTTGGAGAAATAATGGAGCAGGTTGGAATTCCGGAAGGGATATCGTTCAAAATACTCCAAGATTTAGTCCTAGAGGTGAAGGTATTGGAAGAGGTTCATCAGGCTCTCGTCCGGGTAGTGTAAATACAGGCGGACAACAATCACGACCAGTTGCTCCGGCAATGAGAAACGCACCTTCACAAGCTTCAGGTGATGTTCCATCAAGAAGTGGTCCTAATAGAAATATCAGACCTGATTTAAACAATGCTCCAGCGGCTCCGGCTCAAACAACAACCAGACCAGGTGGTGATTTAATTCAAGGTCCTGGTGGTACACAAACTTATATTCCACCTAGAAACAGAACTGCTCCTCCGGCTAGTGCAGCTCCTGCGGCAGGTTCAAGCAGATCGGGTGGAGATTTGCAAGTCACTCCTCAAGGTAGGACTTATTATGTTCCTCCACGAAATTCTAATTATGGTGGTGGTTCTCAAGGTAGCGCACCAGCTCCAAGTGCCCCATCAAATAATACACCATCAAGAAGCAGACCTAGTTTTGATCCGCCTTCTAGAAGTAATAGTTCTCCTTCTTACACACCTTCACCTGCGCCAGCTCCAACCAGATCGGGTGGTGGCTCATCAGGAAGTTCAGGTAGCTCATCAGGTGGTGGAAGCAGAGGTTCATCAGGTCCGGTTTCAAGACCCCGTTAATAAAATACTACTATGTTAGCAAAAAGAATAATTTTAGGAGTAAGTCTACTTGTATTAGCAGGTACAAGTCAGGCTCAATACCATGAAGATGTTTTTAGGTTCTCCCGACAAAACTATCAGGGTTCTGCAAGAACAATGGGATTAGCAGGAGCATGGGGTGCAGTTGGTGCTGATATGTCATCTGCGAGTATTAATCCTGCAGGACTTGGTTTGTACAGAAAAAATGAGTTTATGGCAGCAGTTTCATTCAACTCTTTTTCTTCAAATACATCTTATGGTGGTTCTGAAATAAGTGATTACAGATTAGGTTTTAATATTCCAAATTTTGGTTTAGTGGTAACCAATCTAAATCAGTATAAAGGCAAAAGTGCCACCCAAGGTTTAGTAAGTTATAGTTTTGCGTTTGGAGTGAATCGTTTGGCAGATTATCAGCAAAATATTGAGTATTCCGGCAAAAACAGTAATACTACAGTTGGTGATTTTTTGGCTCAATCAGCCCAAGGTAGAGATTCCGCAAACTTCTTAAGTACTGATTATGATAATACACTTTCTGCATTAGCTTGGCGTGTTCGATTAATGGATAATAATGGAAGTAGAAGTAATTATGCTTCTATACAGAAATTACAAGGTGATACAAACTACTTTGTAAACCATTTTCAGCAAATGAAATTGAGAGGAAGGGCTTCTGAATGGTATGTTTCAGGTGGAATGAATTTAAGTAATTTCGTTTATCTAGGTGCTTCACTGGTTTTTCAGGATGTTAATTTTACTTCTAACATTAGTCTGACTGAAGATTTACTTAGCAGTACTGTTTCAAATAATGTGTACAAATCTTCTATTATCAATCAATATGTAAATACAAAAGGTTCTGGAGTAGGAGCGAAAATTGGAACAATCATTCGACCATTGGATTTCCTAAAATTGGGAGCTAGTTACCATACTGCTGTAATATTAAATTTAACTGACTATTACAGAAATGATTTAACAATGGTTTATTCAGACGGACGTTCGTTTACAGAACCTGCCGAAGATAGAGAGGACTTTTTTGAATACCAGCTTAGAACACCATCAAGATACAATGTTTCTGGAGCGCTTACTATAGCTAAAATGGCATTGCTAACAGTAGACTATGAACAAGTAGATTATTCAACAGGTAAATTGAGTGCAGAAGGATTTTCATACGATAAAGAGAATAGCCGTGTTAGAACACTTTATGGTAAAGCAACAAACATTCGTACCGGAATAGAAATTAAGTACGAAGATTTGAGATTCAGAGCGGGTTATGCAATGTTAGGAAGTCCTTTTAAAGAAGATTATATCTCAGCAGAAAACGGAAAAAGGACATTGATTAGTGCTGGATTTGGCTGGATATATAACCAGGATTATTTCTTTGATTTAGGTGTGAACCAAGTAAGTGGAAAGGACTTATATACACCTTATGATGGAGCCAATCAAAATGCTGTGAATTCTTTCAACCGACTTATGGTAAGTTTTGGTGGTGGCGTAAGATTTTAAAAATTTATTTTAATCAATTATAAATGCATCGATAGGTTTTCTATTGATGCATTTTTTTATTAAAAATTACGTCCATTTAATTCACTATTTTATAAGAACTATACTGAAAAATTTTGGCTTTTTCAGGCTGTTCTTCTGAGTGGTGATAATCTTTTGGAAAGCCTTTTTTCTTGTAAAATTTTCCTGTTAATTCAATTGTTTTTCCATTTTGAAATACATCTTCTTGTATTTCATTTTTGGGCTTTGCTGTTTCCAGAAAAATATCTTCACAGTTAGGCTCCTTGCATGGTTCTCCATTAATTGTTATTATTTTCCAGTTCGAGCATTCGCAACTATAGGCAATATAAGTTACTTTAATTTTTACCACTTGATTTTCTAATTCATTTGGAATTGAATTCAGAATAATAAAAGGAATCAATCCCAAAAAAGGAATAAGGCTTAATTGAATAAATTTTGCGTTTAAAGCTCTTTTCGTTTTTCTGAATAAATAAAGGAAACTGAGTGTTAATAATGTTATTGAACTGATTGAAATGGTCAGTAATCCTACTACAGGTCCAAACCATCGTCCAATACTATAAAATTTATCTGTTAAATAAGCATAAGCAAATACTAAGCAAATTGCCCACAATAAATAGTAAATGAAAAGAAGCAATTGATGTATCTTTTTCATTCGATTTAATAGCTTAGATTATT
>JBMLOK010000271.1:4853-7760 GCA_049243005.1 Bacteroidia bacterium
CTGTTTGCGGTAAAATCACCTTTGAACTCGCCACCTTTTCCTTTACCTAAAGTAAAACCACTTTTGCGACCTTCAACAACATTGTCTAAACAATTGTAAGGATCACACATACCAAATGTCCATCCTGAAGGAATATTTACTTCTAAGATGTTCCACTCGAATAATGAATCACCGCCGTTATTAGTAAATTGAGCAACTGCTTCTATTAAGAATTTATTACTACTTGCTTGATTTTTCGCAACTTTAGGTACCAATTCAAACTGAGCAAATGCTGAGTTAAGACTTAGACCTAAAAATATAATGAGTATTAGTTTTTTCATCACTTTTCGACTTATTTGTTACAAATCTACAAAATTATTTCTAAAACTTAGCTTAAAATCAAACATTTAAGTGCTTCTGAGCAATTTTTTTGTTGTTTCAAGGATTTTAATTGATGAGCGGAAAATATAATTGATGATAATTTATTTTGATTTTCTGAGCTAAAATCCTCAATTCAAATGTGTTTTCCCCAATTCTTTATCATATTTGTTCTATGAAAATTGAAATTGTTAATGGTCCGAATTTGAATTTGCTAGGCGAACGTGAACCTGAAATTTACGGAAACCTGACTTTTGAAAAATACTTTGAAGAATTAAAGCTAAAGTTTCCTTTAATAGAATTGAGTTATTTTCAAAGTAATGTAGAAGGAGAAATTATCAATCGTTTGCATGAGTTGAGAAAACAAACAGATGGAATTATTTTGAATGCAGGTGCTTATACACATACCTCTATTGCCATTGGAGATGCTGTTGCAGCCATACAAATTCCGGTTGTTGAAGTTCATATCAGTAATGTTTTTTCAAGAGAGGAGTTTAGACATCATTCTTATATTAGCAAGTTTGCAAAGGGATTAATAACTGGTTTTGGACTTAAATCCTATGAATTGGCACTTCATAATTTTATGATTTGATATGAGTCTCAACTTTAAAATTGAAAGAAATTTGACCCTTGAACAAATGCAACAGCAATTTCATTTGATTCAACAGTTAAATCCTAATTTAAAGGAAGAACATTTTCTTCAAATGTTGCCTGAAATGATAGCAGCCAATTATAAAATGTTGGGTGTTTTTAATGAAGAAAAATGCATTGCAATTAGCGGTTACTGGATTCAAACTAAAATTTACTCTGGCAGGTATTTAGAGCCTGATAATGTTGTTGTTGATTCAGGTTTTCGCTCTAAGAAAGTAGGTGAATTAATGATGAATGAATTGGAACTTATTGCCAAAGAAGCATCATGCAGGTTTTTAATGTTAGATGCTTATTTAGAAAATTCAAGGGCACACAAATTCTATGAAAATTTAGGTTTTCAAAAGAAGGGATATCATATGTTGAAGAAACTGGAGTATTAAAACTTAATTTCTTTGAAGCTTTTTTTTCTCAATGCAAAATGAGCAAAAACAATACTTCCTCTATAACAAACATCAGATTTAAGAGGATTACATAATCTAGTTACTTCGGCTCTTTTCTTCCACCAAAAAGAAAACTTAAAAAAGAAATCGGCATGAGCTCTGTGTATAGCCCAACTATGACGAGGTTCTTCGTTGATTAAAAAGAAAATTGAACTCACCAAATCCAAAAATGTTCTGTAAGGAATAAACCACCAAAGTTGAGAAACTGGCATGTTTTTGAGCAACATGATTAAGGAATTCCTGAAATTTAGGTAAGTTTTTTGTGGACTTGCTTTCTTTAAAGTACTTCCACCTAAATGATATACTGTAGATTTTGGAACAGAAATGATTTTATAATTCATTAATTGTAATCTCCAGCATAAATCCACTTCTTCCATGTGTGCAAAGTAATCGGCATCAAATCCATTGGCTTTTTTGAAGGCAGCTGATTTGATAAACAAACATGCTCCGCTAGCCCAGAATATTTGAGAAGATTCATTGTACTGACCCAAATCTTTTTCCATGGTTTCGAATATTCTTCCTTTGCAGAATACATAACCAAGATGGTCTATATATCCACCGGCGGCTCCTGCATATTCAAAGTATTCTGGCTCTTTAAATTGAAGAAGTTTTGGTTGGGCTGCAGCTATTAATTCATCCTGTTCCATTGCTTCAATAACGGGCTCAATCCAATCTGGATCTACTGCCACATCATTGTTTAAGAGAATATAATAATCGGCTTCAACATGTTTAAGTGCTTCGTTGTATCCGCCGGCATATCCGTAATTTTTATCGAGTTGGATGATTTTTACTTCTGGGAAATGTGCTTGAATATAAGAAACACTATCGTCGGTAGAAGCATTATCTGCCAGGTATATTTCTAAATTAGGATAGGTGCTTTTTAGAACACCCGGCATAAAGGTTTCAAGAAGATGTCTGTTGTTCCAGTGAATGATAACTACTGCTACTTTAGGCTTGTTCATTCACCTTTCCTTTCAGCTTAAATGGAACAAAAATAAAATGTGCACCACTGGCTGTAACCAATAAAATACACATCGTTGTTTTTGGATTTGAATAGTTTACAATGAACTCATGTTTCTTTTCTTCTAGGATGAGTTTTTTTTCGACTAACTCTTCCAATGTTGAAGCATTGATATTAAAATCTCTTGCAAAATCTTCCCTTTTAAGAATCACTTCACCCAGTTTAACTTCATGTTGATGTGCAACAAAAATAGGGTAGGAGGTAAAGCCTTCTTTAATCATTTCAGTTGAAACCTCTTTTATCATTTCTGAATAGAATGCTAAATCATCTTTTAAGGTTTCTAAAAGTTTATTAAAAATTTCTGATTGCTCCATATTAAATCAATTCTAACAATGCAATATTTTCAACGTGATGGGTATGTGGAAACATGTCGACAGGCTGAACTTTTGTTACTTTATAAACTTCCTGCATCAAAGCAATATCTCTGGCTTGGGTGGC
>JBMLOK010000271.1:7860-8946 GCA_049243005.1 Bacteroidia bacterium
GCCATTTTTGCCATAAACAAAGCAATAGTTCCAACTCCGGTATATAAATCATAAACATTTTCATTACCGGTTAAACCAGCGAATTCACGGGCTTTCCCGTATAAATTTAATGTTTGATCGGTATTGGTTTGAAAAAAAGATTTTGGTCCGATTTGAAAATTAATTCCTTCTAAACTTTCAATTAAATAGTTTTTACCTGCATAAACTTCAACGGGTAAATCAAAAATGGTATCGTTCTTTTTTGTGTTGATGACATAAAGCAAGGAGCTGATTTCAGGAAATTTTTGCTTTAAATGACTCATCAGTTTTTCTCTGAGAATTTCATCATCTTCACCAAAACAAACAACCAGCATCCATTCATTTTTGGAGTTATTTCTTAAAATGATATTTCTAAGTAAGCCGGTTTGTTGGTATAGTTTGAAGAAAGAGATTCCATTTTGTTTTGAAAATTCTTTGATTTCATTTCTGATTTTATTGTTTAAATCATCCATTAAATGGCAATTAAACACATCAAAAACTTTGTCGAATCTGCCTGGGATATGGTAACCTAATCCGATATGTTCTTCGTCAGGCATGTCGGCTTTATCATCCAGATTTGTGAGCCATTTTCTTTCGGTGGCAGAATACTCAAGTTTATTGCGGTAATACCTGGTTTTTTCAGAACCTATGATTGGATCTAATTCAGGATATTCAAATTTCCCAATTCTTTGAAAAGCATCAACTACCTGTTGTTGTTTGTAGCGAAGTTGAGCTTCATAGCTCATTTGTTGCCATTTACAACCTCCACAAGTACCAAAGTGCTCGCAAAAAGTTTCAACCCTGTCAGGTGAGGCCTGAATAAGTTCCTCAATAAAGCCGGTTTCGAATTTATGTTTCTGGTAAGTAGTTTTAACATTTGCAATATCACCTGGAACTGCATAATCTACCATGATCACTTTTCCGTCTACACGAGCGATACTTTTACCTTCACTTCCTGCATTGGTAATGAGGAGATTTGGATAATATTTGGGTTCTTTCTTTTTTCTAGCCATTTGAACCCGCAAATATGCTTTGCGAAATCGAATGCACCAAATAAGAAAGAACTTA
>JBMLOK010000272.1:0-2675 GCA_049243005.1 Bacteroidia bacterium
GTATTGACTAAAGAACTATCGCCATTGATGAACTTAAATTCAAATGTTGTTGGACAAACATTCGGAACTATTCTTTGGAAATAACCCGGCATTCCACTTACAGGAAACATCCTTAAAGCTCCGGCAGACCATGTTGGATTGGTAAAATTACCCATCACATAAACTCGTCCTAATGTATCTGGTGTAGCTTTTGACAAATCTGTTAGAAAGGTAATGGTTGATGGGGCAGGAGCACTCGGACAAGAACTGCTAAGGCTATTAAAACATGGACTTCCTAATATTGTATCCTTGTTTAAAACCAGTTCTCTATTTCCAGAACCCGTTGAGAAATTTGATTCCCAAGTAGTAATTCCATTTTTGTGAAATCGGTATTTGAATTCTAATATTGATGAAGAATCAATTAATAAGCTAAGTCCGTAAACATTACTTGATGGAATATTCGAAAGTTTGAATGCATTTGTCCAAACACCAAAAGCATTGTTATTTCCAATTACGCTTACAGAGTCAAATCCGGCACAAATATTAGAACCCATATCAACCCTAAAACCAATACTGAATTTTTGGGCAAAAGAATAAGTGTAATTATTTCCCCCATTGTCCAGAACACTTATACAAGCCAAAGATTTATCCATTTCACTCATCGCATTGAGTTTTGCTAAACTCAAACTTGAAGTGAAAATATAATACCTTAAAATAGTACCATTAGATTGAGCCGGAATATTAGCCACCCAATTTGTATTTATAGGAGCATTTGTAGAACTAGCCTGAACAATTGAACTGATTCCTGTTGAGGCAAAAGAATTTCCTATGGTATATCGAACATAAACAAACTCTTTATTAGAAGGAGAAAGATTTGTTTGAATATTTATTTGAGAGGTATTATTTGAACTAGCGGTAAATGATTGAGAACTAACAGTAATAGGAGTTGTTGGAGTTAATGCTACATAAAACCTTGCATTAGCTGAAGTGTAACCACAATCGTTAAAAACAAATGTATAAAAACCGGAATCACTCATATTTAAACCCATATCATTTCCAGAATTAAAGGCATTACAAGTATTAGTAGAATCTAATTTTGCTTGTGATACATTACTAAATACCCATTTGTTTTGAAAACGATTGGTTGATGGGCCTGAAATAAATAAAAATCCATTTCCAGAGCCGCCAATCATATTGCTGTTTGTTACATTTCCACCAATTGGTGCTGCTCTGTATGTTTTAACCCATTGACCTCTTCCATCAACTGGATTACCTGTATTTACTGAAACTCTGCGGTAAACAGAATTAGATGTGGTGCTTGTAGAATAGGAATTCATTGAACCAACAACTTGTACAGGCTCTCCTGAGAAAATATTTTGCGCAGTTAAATCCTTTGTGTTTACAAAAGATAAAAATGCAGAAAACAGAATTAATACCAATAATTTATTATTGCTCATTTTAATGAAAAATTCACCTAATTAACAAACATACAGAATGAAAAATTATTTTTTTTTTGATTTTTCGTAAAATTATTTGAGTTGCAATTTATGTATTTAGTTAGAGGAAGTAAAAATTCTAATCTATTGATTTAAAAATCACTAAAACTAGGTTTGAAACATAATCTATTCACTACATTTTTGATTTATTGTAATATCATATAAAATTGATTTAAAATGAATTATGTTATGTAACAATTTATACCGTAAATCTTCAGTTTATGGTTTTTATTTGAACTAAAATTAGAATTATGAATTTTTGGGACGAAAGATATCAGCAGGAAGAATATGTTTATGGCCTTGAGCCAAATTCATTTTTTGCAGAAAAAATAAAACAAATGAAACCTGGAACTCTCATACTTCCATGTGAAGGAGAAGGAAGAAATGCTGTTTTTGCAGCGAGTTTAGGTTGGAATGTAAGTGCTTATGATTCAAGTTTTGAAGGTAAAAACAAAGCTTTAAAATTAGCAAGCGAACGTAATGTAAGTTTTAATTACGAAGTAAATGATGCTACTTTAGTTGAATTCGAACCAAATTCGGCTGATTGTGTAGCATTTATTTATGCTCATTTTCCTGAAAAAATTAGAAAGGAATTGCATAAAAAGGCTTTGAGTTGGTTAAAACCCGGTGGTACTTTAATTCTTGAAGCTTTTAATCCTAAACAATTAGGCAAAAGCTCAGGTGGACCAAAAGACAAAACTATGTTATATGAGGTTGAAATGATGGAAGATGATTTTAGTGAACTTGAAAGGTTATTTGTACATTCAAAAACTATCAATTTAAATGAAGGGAAGTTTCATGAAGGGGAGGCTGAAATTATTAGGGTTGTTGGAGTGAAATCAAACTAATTCAGGTGAGATTAATTCAAAAAAAATGCCTGTTTTGAAATTCAAAACAGGCATTTTTTTATTAGTTGATTATCTTATTCAAAATCTTCAAAAACAACTTTAAATTCAACTCTTCTGTTTTTAGCTTTTCCTTCTGTAGTTGTATTGTTAGCTACTGGTTGAGTATCGCCAAATCCATTTGATGTCATTCTATCTGCAGTTACACCTTTTGCAACTAAATATTGTTTTACCGCAGCTGCACGTCCTTTTGATAATTCTAAATTTTTATCAGCATTACCAACATTGTCTGTATGACCTGCAATTGCTAATTTATAAGTAGGATTTTCATTCATGATTTTAGCAACCTGATCTA
>JBMLOK010000273.1:0-1297 GCA_049243005.1 Bacteroidia bacterium
TTATGTGTGAAAGGATTGCCCGCATTATTGGTTTAGATATTTGTGGAATTGATATTATGGCTGAAAATTTATCGGAGCCTGTATCTGAAAATGGAGGTGCCATTTTAGAAGTAAATGCAGCTCCGGGTTTCAGAATGCATATCGACCCTGCGATTGGTTTACCAAGAAATGTGGCTGAACCGGTAATTGATATGTTATATCCTCCGGGAAGCTCTGCTAGAATTCCGATTATTGCCGTAACCGGAACAAATGGTAAAACAACCACCACACGTTTAATGGCTCATATGGTAAAAACCATGGGACATAAAGTTGGATATACCACAACAGATGGAATTTATATCCAAAACCAAATGATGATGCGTGGTGATTGCACCGGACCGGTTAGTGCAGAATTTGTACTGAAAGATCCAACAGTAGATTTCGCGGTTTTGGAATGTGCAAGAGGTGGAATTTTAAGATCGGGTTTAGGTTTTCATAATTGTGATATTGCTATTGTAACCAATGTGGCTGAAGACCATTTAGGACTTTCTGATATTGATACCATTGAGCAATTAACCAGAGTAAAATCTGTAGTTCCGGAAAGTGTTTTACCTGGTGGTTATGCTATTTTGAATGCTGATAACAAATGGTCGGCATCGATGGCAAAAGACTTAAAATGTAAAGTTGCTTATTTCTCGATGGATGAAAACAATCCATTATTGAAAAAACATATTGAAGGAGGCGGATTGGCTGCCATTTATGAAAACGGATATGTAACCATTAGCAAAGGAACCTGGAAAATCAGGGTTGAAAAAGCGGTGAACATTCCTTTGACATATGGAGGAAGAGCCTTGTATAATGTACAAAACATACTTCCAACCTTATTGGCAGGATTTGTAAGAAACTTCAAAATTGAAGACATGCGTATTGCGCTACAAACTTTCATACCGGGACCTGCACAAACACCAGGAAGGATGAACATCTTCAGGTTTAAAAACTTTGAAGTGATGGTAGATTACGCGCACAATGCAGCAGGTTTTACAGCCATTGCCGATATGTTATCTAAAATTGAATCGCACCATGTGGGTATTATTGCCGGTGTTGGCGACAGAAGAGATGAAGATACCGTTGCATTAGGAAAATTAGCAGCAACCATGTTCAATGAAGTGATTATTCGTCAGGATAAAAACCTAAGAGGAAGAACCGAACAGGAAATCATTGATTTGATGATGAAAGGAATTAGTGAAGTAGATCCGAACAAAAAAGTAACTGTGATTAAAAAGGAAACTGAAGCCATTGATTACGCCATTAAAAATGC
>JBMLOK010000274.1:0-3827 GCA_049243005.1 Bacteroidia bacterium
AATGAAGTATTTTTACAACGAAGGTAAGTGTTGCACTTATCTGTTGAACTCAGCAATTTTTCAAAGCCCAAAGAAATCTAATAATTAACCCTTTTCCTTTTTCATTCTATATTCTTTTCCCCAATTAGCCATTGATATCATTATAGGTGATAAGGTAAGTCCAAACTCGGTTAATGTGTATTCAACCCTTGGTGGAATTTCCGCATAAATCTTCCTGCTTATTAACCCATCTTCCTCTAATTCTCTCAACTGCTGAGTAAGCATTGATTGAGTAATTCCCTTTACACTTCGCTTCAATTCACCAAACCTTGCCGGAGAGGTATGATAGATTGCATTAATTAAAATTGCTTTCCATTTTCCTCCTAAAACTTGCATTGTTGCCGTTACCGGACAAGATTTTTCATCAAAAATCATTTTTCCTTCCATATTAATATCCTCATTATCAATATTAGTATATTTTTCCATACTTACACATTTTAAATGCCCTACTTGTCAGAATTACATTAACCCTGAATATTTGCACTACAAAACTAAAACGAAGTAATTAACATATCAAGTAAAATCATACTAGTTAGAATTTTGGTTTAGAGCAAAAACAAAAAAACAATTAGCTAAAAAATAAAATGGAAAAAATTTATGAAGCCGAAGTGACAAGCTTAGCGGGTCGCAATGGTCATGCAAAATCATCTGATGGTTTATTAGATTTCGATATTAGATTTCCTAAAGAAATGGGAGGTGCCGGTGGCGCAACCAATCCGGAACAACTTTTCGCAGCAGCTTGGTCGGCTTGTTTTGGCACAAGTGTAACAATTGCGGCAGGAATTGAAAAAGTTACAATTGGAGAAGTTACTGTTACGGCTAAAATTGGCGTTTTACATGAAAATGGAAATTTTGATCTAGGAGCCCATCTTCTTGTTAAAATAAATGATGTAGACTACGATACCGCTACAAAACTGGTAGATATCTCTAAATCGATTTGTTCTTATTCAAAAGCAACAAAAGGGAATATTAACGCGATTTATGAAGTTGTAACAAATTAAATAAGAATGTTCACTTAGGCTTTGAGTCTCTACTAATTCAAGCAAGTAAACTTCAAAATTTTGAAATAACAGATTAACAATTATCAAAAAAATAAAACAAATAAACTTAAACAAACATGGTAAATACATTAAACTGGTTTGAAATCCCGGCAACAGATTTCACAAGAGCAATAGCATTTTATTCTGCAATTTTAGATACTCAAATTCAGGTTGACCCTAATCCTAAAATGCAATACGCATATTTACCATCTGATCATCAAAAAGGAGCATTTGGTGGAGCAATTGCCAGCGGTGAAAACTTTGTTCCTACAATGACAGGCACAACTGTTTACTTAGATGGCGGAAATGACCTTTCAGTTCCATTAAGCAGAGTTGAAAATGCCGGTGGAAAAGTTATTCTACCAAAAACTGCTATTGGTGAAAACAGAGGCTTTATTGCACTATTTATCGATACAGAAGGAAACAAAGTTGGGCTGCATTCAATTGGTTAAAAATGAGTTAGCTAGTGTGTTTGGAAAATGGCTGATAGAAGTGTTATTCATGATATTTCTATCAGCTTTGTGCTTTATCAGGGAACCAAGAAATAAGTAAACATCGACTGACAGAGCTACATTAACATTTTTCTATACCCTAAGGGCAGGACTTTTACTCAAAACTTGATTTGAAAAAATAATGTTTCATTAACCACAAAACTCTCCTTAGAACACAAAACCCCGAATTTAGGATAAGCGCTATTTGTGGCTGGCTTTATCTTAGTTTTAGTAAGAATATTGCACTTCCAATTAAAAAAAGTCCAACAAGGCTATATAGCCCGATGCCCCAAGGTCTATCGTTTTCAGATTCTTCGTTATAATCATAAATATTCAGATAATTTTGATTTTTGTCACTGACTCCTAAAACGTAAATAAAGCTATAGTTAACTGACTTGTCATAAAAGGTCAATTCTTTTTCCTTAGTGATTTTTTTATTGAAATCGTCTGTCATAATAGATAATGAAATTGTATCACCTTGTTTAACATTATTTAAAAAATTATCAATATTCATGGATTGAAATCCATTGCCTATAATTTGAAACTTAAATTCAGGGTATTTCTTTAAATTAAGTAATATTGATTTTGAGCCTTTACTTCCAGTATTTAACTTAACCTCATTTGTTATTACATCAGTTAATTTAGTTAAGTCAGTGTTTTCAAAAGGTTGTTCTTTTTCAAAGTAAAGTTTAAATGAAATATAGAGTAATGAGCTTCCAATTAAAATTAAAACAGCAGCAATAATTTTTTTAGCATTAATCTTACTTAAATAGCTCGAATTGGGTTTTACTGTCTTTGGAATATAAACATCATCATAGGTAAATATTGAGTAGATACATAGAATTCCAAATATGCCAAAAAACACGCCAAGTCCTAGTGTGAATATTTGGGGGTATTGTTCATTTAATCCGTCATTTATTAAAATGTAAGAAAGGTAAAAGAAACCAAGTACTCCAAGTCCTAAAATAATGGTCAAAACATTAATTTTGGATTTAATAGACTCTTTTTTTTGTTTCTTTTGTTTCATGATATTGTATTTAACCTTACCACCACCTAACTATTTGCGATAGGCGTGCGTTTAAACTCAAATTTAATTTTGGGAAACGAATTTACAAATCACAAAAATCCCGACAATCAGAGACCTATTGCATGCGTAATGCAAATGTGCTGTGAGCAGTAGTGGTATCCTGTTTAATTACAGCTTCTTTGTCAGTTTAAAGCAGTCTTTTGTCATTGGTAGAATAAGTTGTACATTTGTTTTAACAATGAAATTCTACGATAAATATCCTCAACTAAAAGAAAAAGGTTTCTTGGCTCAGGTCTTGACCAAAACTGTGTTTTCAACTATGTCGTTGGAAAACCAACAGGTGTCAATGTCGAAAGTTGAAGAGATTGTTTTGTCATTGTTAAAGGAAAAAGAGTTAAAAGGCAATCAATTCTTTTCTAATCAAGGTCGTTAAGGGCTCATAGTTTCCGTTATCTGCAAATTTCATTGCATCAATGTAAGTTTTCCTGCTGTCTCCTTCTCTGTAATAAAGTTCAAGTGGTTTGTAACCAAATTTGAGAGCAACTATGTTCATTAATATTCGTCCTGTCCTGCCGTTGCCATTATTGAACGGATGTATTCGAATAAACTCATAGTGAGCAAAAGTTAAGCAGTCAATATGGTCTTGTTGATTTGAAGCATTAAGGATTTTGAAGTTTAAATTGTCAATAAACTGATACATTAATTGTAATACTTTTGAGGGTTCAGGAGGTATAAGTTGTCCAACTGTTACAGATGTTGTCCGCCAAGAACCAGCCCAGACATAGAGTTCAGAAAATGCAATGTTGTGAATTTCTAAAAGTAAATTAGTGGAAATTTCAGTTTCACTGTCTAACTCAAATACAAATATTTCTGCTGCCGCAATCCCTTTAGCTTCATATTCGTTGATAAGGTTCTTGTCAGTTAAGTCGAGTTTATTATCGTCAGGTGATGGTGTCCAGTTTGTGTTATCCTCCATTTTTCAAATGTATGTATTTTATTGTTCGCTGGGGGCATTAACCATTGCTGCTAACTATCAACTTTGAACACATCCACAAACTAAAAAATAAGTAAACAGGAACAGCTATAAAACACCAAGCGCTAAAATTTCCCAAAACACTTTTCTACTTGTGCTTCTTCGAAACTTCCATTCACTTCATTTTTGTATTTTAAGTTCATATGGCTTAAATCAACTTCATAGTCATTGGCCCATTCCTTAAAATTAGCTGCAAG
>JBMLOK010000274.1:3927-9520 GCA_049243005.1 Bacteroidia bacterium
AAATGAAGTCCATCTATATAAAATGAAATGATTCCCAAACGATGTTTATGTTGTGAAGCCAGAATATTCAAATTAGGTATGGCCTCAAAATATTTCCATAAAATGGCCAATTGCTCCTCTTCTCTTTTCTGAATATTATCAGTACCCATTTGTTCTTTTAAAACAATGGCCATAGCAGTTCTCATGGTTTGCAAAAATCCCGGTGTTCCACCATCTTCTCTTGCTTCAATATCTTCAATATACTTATGTCCACCCCAAGGATTGGTCCATTCAACAGTGCCTCCACCGGGTGTATCAGGAACCTCATTTTTGTACAAAGCACTATTAAAAATCAATATTCCTGCCGAACCGGGACCACCTAAAAACTTATGTGGTGAAAAGTAAATGGCATCCAAATAAGCATCTTTATCTTGTGGATGCATATTGATATTTACATAAGGAGCAGAACAGGCAAAATCAGCAAAACAATAACCACCTGACTCGTGAATGATTTTTGCGATTTCATGATAAGGAGTAATAATGCCCGTTACATTAGAACATGAAGTTACAGCTGCAATCTTCATTTTTCTGTTCGGATATTTATTTATCGCAGTTCTAAAGTTCTCCGGACTAACCAAACCTTCAGCATCTGGTTCAACAATCACTACATCAGCAAGCGTTTCCAGCCATGAAGTTTGATTGGAATGATGCTCCATATGCGTGATAAACACCACTGCCCTCTCCTCTTCTTTTAACTGAATTTTATCTCTGTGTGATTCATGCACTTTTAAACCCAGAATTCTCTGGAATTTATTGACAACACCAGTCATTCCCGAATTTGATGATATTAAAATATCGTTTGGTCCGGCATTCACATGTTTTTTGATGATTTTTTGCGCCTCGTGATAAGCATAGGTCATTGTTTTACCAGAAGTATTTGTATCTGTATGCGTGTTTGCTACAAACGGCAAAACCTCATTAATGAAACGCTCTTCAATTGGCAAATAATTCCTTCCACTAGCTGTCCAATCCGAATAAACCATTTGTTTTAATTCTCCATTTGGAGTTTTAATCTGTTGATTTATTCCAATGATATTGTTTCTAAATTGGGTAAAGTAATTATTCATGTGGTTTGGTTTGGTATTCAAGTCTCAACAATTTTCAATAAAAAAAAACAAAAGGCTGCTCCTCAAAGAGCAGCCTACTGATTCTGTGCAAATTAAAATATGCCTTTTAGCTTCTTTTTGGCTTCTTCTTTTGCCTTATTTTTCAATTTTTCAGATTCGGCTTTGGCTTTCTCCTCTGCTTCTTTTTTCAATCTTTCCTTTTCAGCCAGAACTTTTGCTTCAGTTTCTTTCTTAATTCTTTCAGCTTCGGCCTTTGCTTCATTTATTTTTTTATCAGCTTCTGCTTTTGCCTGAGCTTCCAATTCTTTCTTTTTATTAATCAATTCATCTTTTACTTGATTTCCTAAAGAGTTGACTTGTTGTTTTGCTAAGTCGGCCAAATTAGTTGTAATTGTCGGAGCCAAAAATGTACCACCGAATTTAATCTCCACTGGCAATTCCTCGTTGAGTTTAACATTGGTTCCACCCTGACTATTTAATTTAGTTAAAGCGGCATCCATGGCTGAATTCGCTGCACCTAAATCTTTTCTTGGGATACTTACATTTCCAGTATAATCAATTGTTTGATCTAAACCTGTACTACCCTTCATAATCATTTTTCTAGCACCAACTTTCACATCAAAATCTTTGGTATAAACCCTGCCATCTTTTACCTCATAAGCAATTTTAGCTTTCTCTAAACTGAACTCTTTGTATTCAGGTTTTTGAAGCAAATCAGCCAGTTTTTGTAATGATTGATTTGAACTTAATTTAGCAGTTGGAATACTTAAAATTCCATTCGCAGTAACAGCTTGCATAATAGGCTGCATGTTTGTTGAAAGCGGTGAAGTAAAATGCAAATTGGTGCTAAACAATCCTGCAATACTTTCGGCAGCAGGTGCTAATTTTTTAACTGTATTGAAAGTTTTAAATGCTTTTTGAATATCTAAATCGATGATACTAAAATCCATTTCAACATTTGGCTTTTTAGGATTGGTAGTTTCATAAAAACCATCCATTTTCATGCTTGAACCAAGCATATTTAACATCACTTGTTTGAAACTCAATTTTGAATTCGCTACCAAAACAGTTCCTTTAAAATTGGTGATATCCATATTGGTATACAACAATTGTTTGATGTTTGAATTCAAGGTAAAATCGATATTAGAAGGAATCTCAACAACTGTCATTGCAGCTGTATCTTCAGGATTTGCAGCCGCTGTAGTATCTGAACTTAAGAATTTGTTTGCATCCAAAAGATTACTACTAAAATTCAAGTTTCCTTTTAAAACACCATCACCTAAATAATAAGCAAAGAAGTTTTGCAAATCGCCATTCATATGGAAATCTGAATTTCCTAAAGCAGCATCAAACGAAGTTAGTTTAACAATTTTAGGTGTGAATTCTAAACCTGCTGAACTCAAATCAAATGAAGCAGGTAGATCTTTTGTTTCAACATGAATTGAATTTGCTTTGATGCTTCCGGCTGCAAAAAACTGGTCGAATGCCTGTTTTTCTATGGCACTCATTTTTCCTTTTGCTTGCATATCAGCTTCAATTAAACCGGCTAATTTTATTCCTTCTAAAGGAACAATTTTCATGATATTACCCAAATTCAATTTGCCTTTTAAAGCTGCATCTAAATCAGGATCGCTAATTGGCGTTTTTAAAACCAATTTCGCATCAAATGGATCTTTTTCGATTTCGATATGTAAGTTATTTAATTGCACCAAAGTATTATCAGGCACACCATCAGGATTAGAAATAGCTAAATCCATTTGTACATTTTCAACCGGAGCTGGTAAAGCAGGATATTTAAACCATCCATCCTGAACCCCAACATTTAGTCCAAAACCGGGCATTTGGGTATCATTAAACACTCCTTTTACAAAACCTGATAAAGATAATTTTCCTTTTGATTGCAAATCAGCAAAAGAACCGGCATAAATAGCAGGAATTAAAGATAAGAACTGTTTAAATTCATTCTTTTTCACTCCGTATTTGATATCCATTATCATATCGGTATCTGTCATTTGGAATTTACCATCAAACCCAATTTCAAGTGCATTTAATGTGCAGGTATTTTCTTTAAACACAAATGAGAAATCATTCATATTGGCATCAATATCAGCATTGGCAGTAGTATAAACCTTGCTTAAATAGTTAATTCCATCCATGCCGGCTGTAAGTTCCTTTACTTTCAGGTCATTTTTTAACACAAATAATTTTTCTGTAAAATCACCTTCAAGGATATAATCCATACCACTTAATTCACTAAAGATTTTACCATCTCTATCATCATAAACGATGTGAGCGTTTTTCAATTCAAGCTTCTTCAATTGAATATGAAATGGTGAACTTGCTGTATCTTCAGGAGTTGCAGCAGTAGAATCAGGTAAAGTTATATCCCAATTGGCTTTTCCCCCTGGAAGTATGATTGCTTTAACTCTTGCATTTTCTACAAAAATCTTTCTGATACCAATTGGTTCACCTTTGATGATACTCATCAAATCTAAATTTGCGGTAAATTCTTTGGCTGCAAATAAAGTATCACCTTCAAATTCATTAATTCCGGCAACTACAATATCTTTTACTCCTAAACTTAAATTAGGAAAACTGCTTATTAAGCCTAAACTGATATCATCATTAAAAGAGATTTTCGCCTGAACATTTTTATTGGCTTGTTCTTTAATAATACCAACAATTTTTCCTTTGAAAACAATTGGAATTAAAAACAAACTCAATAAAATTAAAACCAAAACAATCCCAAAAACCTTTGCTATTTTTTTCATAATATAATCATTCTTAAACAAACAGAACACCAATTAGGTTCAAATATTGTGCCGCAAAAATAAGACTTGTAAGCCAATTTTGTAGCTGATTAAAAACTTACATTATAAAAAGTTCAATTAGCTAAGTTTTCTAAAATTCGAATTTGAGTCCTCCTGTAGGGAAAATCGCAATTCCATCATAAAAGGTTTTGCCAAATAAATAATTGAAATTTTCATTATTGGCAATTTGTCGATTTAACACATTAACTACATCAAAAAACGATGTAAATTTAATGCGATTGAATTTAAACATATAATTCACTCTGAGGTCAAGGCTCGAAAAAAGCGGAAGTCTTTCTGTATTCCTTCCTACCAATTCCATACTGTAACGATAATTATTTGGATTGTTTAATACATCCCTATGAATAATAAAAGCATCAGTAGGTCTGCCACTGGCAATTCGGTATTTTCCTGAAAATGAAAACTTAGAATTTAATGAGTAACTCAACATGGTGTTTAATTGGTGAGGCTGACTAAAAGTAAAAGGATAATTCCCTAAACCATCATTGTTGTTTCTTGTCATGTTCATATAAGAATAACTCACAATTCCATGCCACTTTTTGTTTAATCTTTTATTTAGGCTGATATCAAATCCGTTTCCAAAACCTGTTCCATTATTGTTTCTAAAAACACTTCCTGAAATAGGTGTAACAACCATATTATCGAAACTTTTGGACCAGGCTTCAACCATCAGTTTTACATCGTGGTACAAATAAGCTTTGTAGGAAACTATAAACTGAACAACTTTCTCCATCTTTAATTTAGTTGAATTTGGAAGGTCAGCAATATCAGAAAGAACAGGATCTTGGTAATAAATTCCTGTTCCAAAACTCAAACTATGGTTGCTATTTAAATGATAAGTGATTGTTGCTCTTGGAGCTAAAACAACTTGTTCTGTAAATCCATTATAATCTAACCTCAAACCTGTTTGTAACGAAATTCTATTGGTAGCTTCAACAAAATAAGTGATAAAAGATGATGCGTTTGTTGCGGATTTAACGCCATTACTATTAACCAAAGCCGGAGTAATAACCTGATAATTGAGTAAAGGATTGGGTAATTCCTGTCTTCTGAAGATAAAATTTGTATCATTAACCAAAAGATTTCTATCATTCGATAATTGCACAATATCAGCTTCAATCCCAAATAATAACCTATCGTTTTTAAGAATAGATGTTTCAACAAAACTTCTGAAACCGGTTTTACTTTCTCTGTAATTTTGTGTTTGAATACTGTTATTATAGTTGAAAATTTTGCTAATCAATTCACCATTTGAATTTGCAACAGGATAAGCTTTACCAACATTTACATCAGAAGAATAACTTGAAAAATAAACAATATTCTTCCATATACTTTGTTTACCAATAACTGTTCTCAGATTAACCGATGATACAATTTTGTTACGTTTAAAATCAGGTAAATAAAGCAAATTGAGTTCTTTGTCTTCATAAACATTGTCGATGTCTCTAACAAAACTTTCAGGACAAATCATCAGCAAAAAATTGAGTTTATTTTTCTTATTGATTTCGGTGGTTGACTTTATAATTAAATCACCATAACTAGGTAAACCAAGGCTTTTGAGTCCAACTACATGAACTAAAGGATAAAAATTCTGGTATCGTGCAGAAACAAAAAGTGAAGATTTTTTATTGAAATAACTTGGACCATCATAATTTA
>JBMLOK010000275.1:0-1583 GCA_049243005.1 Bacteroidia bacterium
GATCATTTTGTTAAAAAATCACATTGGATTATAGGTGGTGATGGTTGGGCTTATGATATTGGATTCAGTGGATTAGACCATGTACTGTCGACCGGCGAAAATGTAAATATCCTTGTTTTGGATACTGAAGTGTATTCAAATACAGGAGGACAAAAATCGAAATCAACACCAATTGGAGCAAGTGCTAAATTTAGTGTAAACGGAAAATTAACAGGTAAAAAAGATTTAGCTATGCAGGCAATTGCGCATGGCTCTGCTTATGTTGCTCAAATTGCGATGGGAGCTAATGACATGCATGCAGTAAAAGTAATTCAGGAAGCTGAAGCTTTTCCTGGTCCATCAATCATTATAGCATATAGTCATTGCATCGCACATGGATTTGACATGTCACAAGGTGCAGTTCATCAACAAAATGCTGTTAAAACAGGTTATTGGCCTTTATTCAGATACAATCCTTCTAAACCTAAAGGAGAAAGATTTGTAATCGATAGCAAAGACCCAATTGCTGGAGCAAAAGAGTTTATGTATGGTGAAACAAGATTCAGTATCATCAACAAGCAAAACCCTGAACATGCCGAAGAATTTATGCATGCAGCAGAAGATGGAATTGCAGAACATTGGATGAAACTGCAAACATTAAAAGGTATCTAAACAAAAAAGCCGCTTTCAGATTTGAAAGCGGCTTTTTTAATATTTTAAATTAGATAATTAATTGTAGACTACTTAAGCAATTCTGGTTTGGGCATACCAATTTTAGCTAGACTTTCATTTACCATAGAAAGTTTTTCTGGGAACAAATTTGCATGATCGTATTTGTTTAACGATTTATCAATTTTGATGTTAGGATTTTTAACTGTAGGTATTTTTGTTTCTAGTTTCATAATACAAAATTATACATTTTTTGATAAAACAAAAAAAACTATTTCCGACTTACTAAAAAAGCTTCACATTTTAAATTAGCTTCAAATATAACCCAATCCCCTTGTATTTCCGCTAAAACAACAAAATCCTTACTAATTTCCTGCCAATATTTTGATATTCCCATTTGATATAATCTGGTTCTTGAACTTGTGCTTCCTTTTAAATATATAAGGCAATTTCTATACCTTTCTGTGAATTCAAAAACTGCTGTTGCAACAGTTATAAGTACTTTTTCGCTGTCCCCATTATTGGTTACAATTAAATCATCAATTTCTCCTGTTTTGGGGTTGATATCACCAAAAGCCAGGTTAAAAACATGTTTTATATGTGTTGCCTGAAAAATGATTAGTTTTTCTACAATTCCTTGAGAACCATCACTTGTGAATCGGTAACTCATGAAATTTTCACTCGATGATATTTGATAGATACTATTGTTCAAAACTGAAAATTAAATTAACTATTTACGCTTTTATTCCTCACTCCTGCCAATCATTTTACCATTGTAAAACGAATTAGAGTTACTATCATTTGAAATAGTCAGAATCGTATTGTTGAGGTTCATTAAATCGGGCTGCCCCCCATTTACCCAGGCAGTATACCAAAAGCAAGAAACTGCATAAATAGATGCGCGCATTCTTCTTTCTACAAGGCTATTTAAAAGC
>JBMLOK010000276.1:0-1888 GCA_049243005.1 Bacteroidia bacterium
TGATTCTGGGCTTGCTCTTTACTCACACTCAATCCTGATTCATCGGGGCAAGGCCCAAAATAAAAACATCTTGTTTTTAGAAAATTTTGTTAGTGATGAATTTTGAATCTTTCTTATTTACATCAGGCCTGCATGTTTAGTCTAATTGGTTTTGTATTATTTTTTGTTTGTTGGTTTTGCTGCTATCATGTAAATTGAATTTCTTTTATAAAATTGATTCATGAAAAATGCGCCGGCTGATGTATCATCGTACATCAAAAATTTTCCGAAGGAGACACAAAAAATATTAAATGAGATGAGGAAATTTATCTCCTCATTATTGCCCGATACTGCCGAGGAAACTATGAATTACGGTATCCCTACATTTAAGCTGGAAGGAAATCTGGTTCACTATGCTGCCTATAAACATCATATTGGGTTTTATCCGGGTGCGGCTGGTATTGCCAATTTTGAAAAGGATTTTGCACACCTAAAAACTTCAAAAGGTACAGTACAATTTCCCATCGATGAAGAGATGCCATGGGAACTAATCAAAAGAATTGTTGAATATAGAATTCAGCAAAATCTTGAAAAAGCAGCGCTTAAAAAGAAGCCTAAAACCTGCAAAAACGGACATCCATTTACGAAAACAAGTGATTGTCCGGTTTGCCCTATTTGCGCCAATGAGAGCAAAGTTAAAACAGGTTTTATGAGCACATTGTCTGCTCCTGCACAAAGAGCATTGGAGAATGCCGGGATAAAAACCATTAAACAATTGGCCAAATACAGTGAAGTTGATATTCTCACTTTACATGGTTTGGGTAAAAGCAGTATCCCTAAACTAAAAATTGCATTAACAGAAGCCGGACTTGATTTTAAAAAGAAATGAGAAAACTATACACTTTGATTTTATTGGCGTTCCTGGTGTCGTGTGCAGGTGAACCCAAACCAACGGAAACCGAGGCTACCTTGGATACTACCATGACTGATGAAGCAACTGCAGAGAGTTCGGTTATGCCTGAATTTGATTATCCTGTTGACACAAACTATGGTGCTACATTGGTGATGGCAAATACAATGCTTTATCCGGATGATTTTAATGCCATGGATAAAGAAAATGTTTTTGCCTTGTTTAAAGGTGCTGATGGATTTTATTTAGATAAGGTAACAATAAATGGAGAAGTGTTGAACCAGGAAGAATCGGAGGATGAATACATAAAGGTTGTTACTGAGCACAAAGATTCATGTATCTTTTTTATATCGGGTGTAAATTATTTAACAAAAAGAAAAGTAGATTTTATTGAAATAGCCGATGGAACAATGCCTGTGGGCAGAACTTTGGAGCTATCATTAAAAAATGGGCATAAACAAAAACTGGTTGCCAATGGAACATTTAGAGATGGCAATGAAACAGATAATTTCAACAACATGACGAGTTATCGTTTGATGTTATTTGGAGAAAAAAATAATGCAGAAATTGTAGATATGCTGGTTGCTCATGACAGCTTTGATGATGCTGCAATAACAGTATTGTATGCTGGTGATATTGATGGTGACGGATTAATGGATTACCTGATTGAAACAGCGAGAAAATATGGCAATTCAAGCCCCGCATTGTATTTATCGAAACCAGCCGCATCAGACAACCTAATTAAAATAATAGACGTCGCCGGCAGCGCCGGCGGTTGTTAATGTCGTCGTCATTGTATATTCCTGATTCATCGTGTATCCATCGTATATGCGCGATTTATCGCGTATCTGTTATTTATCACGTAACCGTTATTCATTGCGTATCCGTTGTATATGCGCGATTCATCGCGTATCTGTTATTTATCACGTAACTGTTATTCATTGCGTATAACCTGTAATACGAAATGCCCCATGTTGATGCGCGATTCATTGCGTTGCT
>JBMLOK010000277.1:0-22746 GCA_049243005.1 Bacteroidia bacterium
CAAAACGATTAAACGCCGTAGTAAAAGAACTGAATGTGGGAATGACCACACTGGTTGATTTTTTGGGCAAAAAGGGCCATGTCATTGAGGCAAAACCTACATCGAAACTTACTGAGGACCAGTACAATATACTATTGTCTGAGTATTCCTCAGAGATGAAAGTTAGACAAGAAGCTAACAAACTTGGTAAAGAACGAAGCAAACCTAAAGATGTTGTTCACGAAATTGCCAAGCCAAAACCTGTAGTGGTTGAAGAGGAAGAAGAAGAGGAAGAAAGAATCCTAATTAAGTCGGGATTAGTGAATACAGCTAAAAAAGCTGAGGAAACAAAACCACAAGTTGAAGAAACTAAACCTAAAGAGGAAGCTCCGGCTCCAGTTTCTCAAACACCTCCCCCTCCACCAGCTCCTGAGCCGGTGGTAGAAGTTAAACCACCTGTAGTGGAAGAAAAACCACTACCACCTCCTCCTCCAACTCCGGTTGCAGAAGTGAAAACTCCACCTGTTGCTGAAGCTGAACTCGAAAAAGATGATGCCCAAACTTTTAAAGTTATTGGCAAAATTGACTTAGACGCTCTTAAAAAACCTAAGGCAAAAGATAAAAGAGACGACAAAAAACCGGCTCAACAAAATCCTGTTGCTCAACCAAAACAAGAAGTAAAACAAACTCCTCCGACTGAACAAAAAGTTCAAGAAAAGGAAAAAGTTAAGGATACTAAAGAAAATCCTGCTCCTAAAACTGAAAAAGCACCGGAAACCATAGTTACACCTGAACCAATTAATCCTACTCCTCCTTCAATTGCTGCGGAAACAGTAATTCCTGAGGAAGAAGCAAAAGCTTTTGAAACCAAATATGAAAAATTAGAAGGTTTAAAAGTGATGGGTAAAATTGAACTCAGAGTTGATCCCCCTAAAAAGGCACAACCTGTTGCTTCAAGTGATAATTTAGATCAGAAAAAGAAACGTAAACGTAAACCTATCCCAGGCCAAACCCAAAATCCTAACCAAGGCAATAATAACAACCAGGGTAACAACCAAGGTGGTTATAATAATAGAGGCGGTCAAGGTAATAATAACCAGGGTGGACAAAATCGTGGACCGGGTGGAAACAACCAAGGCGGACAAAATCGCCCTGGAGGACCAAACCAAGGTGGACAAAACCGCGGACCGGGTGGAAACAGCCAAGGTGGACAAAATCGCCCTGGAGGACCAAACCAAGGTGGACAAAACCGTGGACCGGGTGGAAACAACCAAGGTGGTCCAAATCGTCCAGGTGGAAATAATTTCAATCGTGGAGGAAACAATTACAACCGTGGAACAGGAAATCCTCCTGAAAAAACTGAGGTTAGTGAAAAAGAAATCCAGGATAAATTAAAAGCAACTTTAGCTAGATTAAATCCGGGAAGTAAAAATCCAAATATTGGAGCTGTTCGTTCTAAAATCCGTAAACAAAAACGTGATCACCAAGCTGCAGAAAGAGAAGAAGCAGCATTTGCAGAACAACAGGAACAAAATAAACTGAAGGTAACAGAATTCGTAACTGCCAATGAATTGGCAAAAATGATGAACCTTCAGATTACACAAATTATCTCGGCTTGTATGAGCTTAGGTATGATGGTATCAATTAACCAGCGTTTAGATGCAGAAACAATTGCGATTGTTGCAGAAGAATTTGGTTATGAAGTAGAATTCGTTTCCGCTGAAGTACAAGAAGCTGTTGAGGAAGAAATTGACGATCCAGAAACATTGTTGCCTCGTGCTCCAATTGTAACGGTTATGGGTCACGTCGATCATGGTAAAACATCTTTACTCGATTTCATTAGAAAAGCCAATGTAATTAGTGGTGAAGCCGGCGGTATCACACAGCATATTGGTGCTTATGAAGTAAAATTAGAAAACGGAAAGAAAATTACTTTCTTAGATACTCCTGGTCACGAAGCTTTTACTGCGATGCGTGCTCGTGGTGCTAAAATCACAGATATCGTAATTATTGTAATTGCTGCAGATGACAGTGTAATGCCTCAAACAAAAGAAGCAATTTCACATGCTCAGGCTGCTGGTGTTCCAATTGTTTTTGCAATTAACAAGATTGATAGAGAAGGTGCTAATCCGGATAAAATCCGTGAGCAATTATCTGCCATGAATATCCTTGTTGAAGAATGGGGTGGTAAATACCAGTGCCAGGAAATTTCAGCTAAAAAAGGATTAAATATCGAACAATTACTTGAAAAAGTATTGTTAGAAGCAGAGATGCTAGAACTAAAAGCCAATCCTGATAAACGTGCTATTGGTAGCGTAATTGAATCAACCTTAGATAAAGGTCGTGGTATCGTAACAACTGTTATGGTACAAAGCGGAACAATGCAGGTTGGAGATCCTTTATTAGCCGGTATTTATAGCGGTAAAGTAAAAGCAATGTTCGATGAACGCGGTAAAAAAATGCTGAAAGCAGGTCCAAGTACTCCTGTAGTAATTTTAGGATTTGATGGTGCTCCTCAAGCAGGTGATAAGTTTATTATTACTAAAAACGATCAGGAAGCAAGAGAGATTTCTACCAAACGTCAGCAATTACAACGCGAACAAGGTATTCGTACTCATAAACATATTACTCTTGATGAAATTGGACGTCGTTTAGCGATTGGTAATTTCAAAGAATTAAAAGTAATTGTTAAAGGTGACGTGGATGGTTCAGTTGAGGCATTGGCAGATTCATTAATTAAACAATCAACTGAAGAAGTACAGGTAACTGTAATTTATAAAGGTGTTGGTCAAATCTCTGAAAGTGATGTAATGTTGGCTTCGGCTTCAGATGCAATCATTGTAGGATTCCAAGTTAGACCAAGTCCTCAAGCTAGAAAATTGGCTGAAACCGAATCAATTGATATCAGATTGTACTCAATTATCTACAAAGCTATTGAGGAAATCAAAGGTGCAATTGAAGGTTTATTGGCTCCTAAAATGGAAGAGAAAATCTTGGGTAATGCCGAAATCAGAGAGGTTTACAAAATCACTAAAGTTGGTGCAGTTGCAGGTTGTATGGTTACCGATGGTAAGATTCCTAGCAAATCAAAAGTGCGCTTAATTAGAGATGGTGTAGTAGTTTACTCAGGTAACTTATCATCATTAAAACGCTTTAAAGATGATGTGAAAGAAGTAAGCAGTGGATATGATTGCGGATTAACCATTAACAACTATAACGACTTAAGAGTAGGCGATTTTGTTGAAGCTTATGATGAAGTTGAAGTAAAAAGAACATTGAAATAAATTCAATTTTTGATAGTAAAAATCCTGCTTCGGCAGGATTTTTTTTGCCTTCTTATTGAAGGATTTTTAATTGATTCAATATTCAAGTCTACCTATAATTTATATTGGAAAAACTTTAGATATTTTAAAATTGATTTAAGACAATAAATTAGGGCAGGTTGAATTAAAAATGGAATCAAGTTTTTTATGAAAATTCCTAAAATCCCATCGGGATGGCTTTATTGTAGTATATAAAAATGAAAGAATTACCCTCACCCCAGAACGTCGGCGAATCTTTGGTTCGCCGACGTTCTGGGGTAGTTTAGGTGATATTATTAAATCTACTTTTAAAGAAATGGTTATTCATCATCAATATAATTAAGTTTCATACGTTAAATGATTTTGCCCCCAAAAGCTAAATTCGATAAAGCCATAAATTGATAATTATGAAAAATCCTACTCAACTATTTGTATTAGTCTGTTTATTCATTTGCTTTTCATTCGTTAGCAAACATGGAGATTTAAAACAGAATTTTATTAAAGTGGGTGAAACCATTTTCTTTTCAAATAAAAACAGACCAAATACCATTACAAAAAAATCAGAAGTCCATAGGAAAAGCAATGATTTAAGCGGATTTGATTTGGAAATGGATAGCACACATTCCTTTAAAATAAGTAATATCAGTCAAGCAGAAGGACCAAAACAAGACAATTTTACAATAATTAATTGTAGCGGAAAATTAAGTCGCGATGAAAGCAAAATGTTTATAGAAATTGAGAAAACAGGAAAAAAGTTCTTCTTATTTAGCTTAGATAAAGAACAAATTGCTGCTGAGTTCGACAATGTTTTAAGTATAGAACTGGTTGCCACAAAACCCAATGGCGAAAAAGCAGAATATTATTGCAGTGAAAGAGCGTTATGGAACATGAATAAAGATGAAAAAGAAGAACAAGAGAGTCTGATTAAATTCAATAAGGTAGTTCAAAAAAACATAAACCTCATTGCTGTGCCATCAAACATCAGCAAAAAAGACTTATTCGCAGTCAAACATAAACCGGAAACATTAGCCAATTTTACAAGAATTGAAATTACTACTAACGATGGTAATAAACATACATTTCCATCAGGCTCATATATCTTTTGTGAAGGAAGCAATTTTGATATAAGAAATTAGATATAAATTCAAATAAAATCATCACAAGTTGTCTAAATGGAGAAGTACTGAATTGGAATACTAAAGGTGAATTAATGAAGAAGATTGAGTGAGCACCCTCCCCTACATCTCAAAAATGGTATTGTGCATGCGGATGAGTTTATTCTTAATGATGTGTTTCTGTATGGAACAATGACCCATAATCAGCCCTTGTTCTTTTGAATTAGAAATGAAACATTTATTATAAGAATGAGCACTTAAATTATGTTGATTTAATACTGCTACCAAATCTTTATCAATATAGGTAGAATCAAGTTTAACAAGTGTTTGCAGACTTAAAACATCATTCGGAACTATTGTAAATCCTGCTGCTTTAAATATCTCCTCAAAGGTTTGAATAAAAAACAATTTTCGTTCTTTAGTTATCGCAATCATTTTATTTAAATGATTATGTAATACTTTCTTTTCTATAAACTGATTCAAAACAAACTGAATAGATGGTGCTACAAAACGATGCGAATGTTTCATCATTACTTCCAACGGATGTTTCAATCGATGAGGAACTATCATGTAACCTATTCTTAAAGATGGATGCAAAACCCTGTTAAAGGTACCGAGATAAATAGAATTCTGATTTTGATCCAAACTAAATATCGATGGCAATGGATTTTCCCAGTTATTTAATTCATGTTCATAATCATTTTCAATGATTAATGCCTTATTCTCATTGGCATATTCAATTAATTCCAATCTCCTGTCGAGTGGCATCTTAAGTCCACTTGGATAATGACAAGACGGTGTAACATGAATGAGTTTTGGTTTTGATTTTTGTGCTTCCATCAACTCAATACTCATTCCTTTTTTATCAAGAGGAATGCCATGTACTTTGGCCATTAATCCTTTAAAAATAGCATGAACGTTGGGGAAAGTAGGATCTTCTAAAAAAACATGTTCTCCAGGATTAACCAACATTGTACCTAATAAATACAAAGATTGCAGCGAACCCGACATAATAAAAACCTGACTAGGTTCACATTTTATATTTCGGGTTAAGCTTAAATATGCTGCAATATTATACTTCAATTTATCAATACCTGAAGAAGGTGAATAGGTAAGATTTGAAAACTTAATTTCCTTCCAGTACATGTTTGTAAGGTTCTTCCACTGTGATACCGGAAAAATATCAAGTGGTGGTAAACCCGGACTAAATGCCAGGTTTTCCTGGCTATTGGAAATACTAAAATTACTAAGTTTTAAAAACGACTTACCAATTTCAGATAACTGAAACTCCGTTGTTTCATTGGTCATTTCTGGTTTATCAACCAAAACTTCCTTGGGTTTTACCTGATATCCTGAACTTCTTTTGGTAATCAACAATCCATCAAGAACCAACATATCATAAGCTCTCAAAACTGTACTTCTCGAAAGACCCAATTCAGTTGAAAGAACCCTTGTTGGAGGCAAAACAGAATTTTCAGGAATTTCAGTTTTTATAAGCATCTTCGATAACATCTTATACAAATGGATATAAAGTTTATCAGATTTATTCCCTTTAGATTTTACCAGAGTTCTGTTGTATTCTTCCTTTATTTTTTTTAATAATATGGGCATAATTGGTATCTTAATAATAAAATAATTGGTATGTCAAAAATAAGCCTTAGCCCCATTACTTTGAATTAATTATTAAACAAAATCAAACAGTTTAAAATAATTTCACATGAAAAAAATTTTACTTCTATTTCTGTTCCTGCTTTTTATTCAAATCAATTCTGAGGCACAGCTCATCGTTAATGAAGTTTTATATGACCCTTCAAATCTTTTATTGGAAGGTGATGCGAATGGAGATGGTGTTTATAGTCAGACACAAGATGAGTTTATAGAACTAGTAAATACCGGTTCATCAAGCATCGATATTTCCGGTTATCAGATTTGGGATGATACTTTAATTGGTACATTAGTTTATACCTTTCCTTCAGGAACAATCATTCCTTCTCAAGGTGCGGTAGTAGTTTTTGGTGGAGGAACTCCAATTGGATTATTTGGTGGAGCAAAAGTGCTTGCAGATACAGATTCACTTGGACTTAGTTTAAACAATTCGGGAGAGATTATTGCAATTAAGGACAATACTAGTAAAACCATCCTGACATTTAATTCAGATGCGCTTTCAAATAACCCTAATGAATCTTATACAAGAAACCCTGATTTAACAGGCTCTTTTGTTCAACATGCATCAATCAATACCAACAAATTCTCTCCTGGTACTAAAGTGAATGGAAATAGTTTCATTCCCCTTGTAGCCAAACAAATAACCTTTAAAGTCGATTTAAACGCTTATTCAGGTACTGTGGACAGTGTTTTTGTTAGTGGTAATTTCAATCAATGGTGCAGTAATTGTAATGTCATGCTGGATGTAAATAAAGACGGGCTTTGGGAACTGACTTTACCAATTATTGGTGACACATTGGAATACCTTTTCATTGTAAAAGCTCAAAATAATTCAACACAAGAAGTATTCACCTCAGTAAGCACTTGCACTAAATCAGTAGGCAATTCAATTTATCGTTATGCAATTGTTAAAACCGATTCAAGTTTAAGCAAAGTATGTTTCGAATCTTGTAATGCTTGTCAAGCCAATTTAGAATTAAAAGGTATTACAGACTTTATAACGCCTCTTGCCGGTTCATCAGGTAAAGCAATTTATATGGTTGCAAATGGCAATATCAATAACCTAAGTTCATATGGAATCGGAATTGCTAACAATGGAAATGGCTCAAACGGACAAGAATACAGATTTCCGAATAGATCAGTTTCATCAGGAAGTCAAATTGTGATTGTAAGAGATTCTGCCGCATTAGCAACATATATGGCTTCATGCTGGTCGAATTTTACGCATGTTTTTGTTGATTCAAATGGCGTCATCAATCAAAATGGTAACGATGCTGTTGAACTATTCAGGGTTGGTGATGTGATTGAAACATTTGGTGACATCAATACGAATGGAACAGGACAAGCATGGGAATATACAGGTTCATGGGCATTCAAAAATGGCTCGAATACCTGGACCTATGGAAAGATAAATTGCACAGATAGTACAACAACTATTTTTGATGCTGATTGTGTATTTCCAATATGCAATTTGATTCTTGTTAGTTCAATTGAGGTAATAGGAGAAGGCAATGTTTCTGCCATCACACAAAATGCAGGAACTCTTAAAATGTTGGCTACAGTTTTACCGGTTGATGCCTACAATAAAAATGTAACATGGTCGGTAGATAATAATACCATTGCAGAAATTTCATCAGAAGGAATTTTAACTGCTAAAGCAAATGGAGTAGTAATTGTAAAGGCGAGTGCAAAAGATGCAAGCGGTGAAATTGGTACAAAAAGTATTAGCATCAGCGGTCAAAGTACCGGTTTAAATTCAATTCAGAAATCAAACATCAGCATCTTCCCAAATCCTATCATCAATACCCTATATATTCAGTCAGGTATTGATATCAACGAATTCAAATTGTATTCAATTCATGGTAAACTCATTGAATCAGGAACACTGGAATCAAACCAAAAAGATTTATCACATTTACAAAGTGGAGTTTATGTTTTGGATTTGAAAATAAACAATGATTGGATTCAATACAAAATCATCAAAAACTAAGAGCAGCTCAAATCATATGAAAACAAAATTTACCATTCTTGCAGGAGTCTTATTACTTCTAGCATTTGAGTCGTGCAAAACAGAAGATGTTAGTCCAATTATTATGCCGGATTTGGGTTCGCTTGTCACCTTATCAATCAATGCAAGTTCAATAGCAGAAGCAGGAGGTAATGCTGAATTAAGTGCCAGTCTTTCTAAAGCTTCTTCATCAAATATTGAAGTGAAACTTCGTTATACGGGTAAAGCAGAAATCAATAAAGACTATAGTTCCAACCTTAGCATTATTATTCCTGCAGGAAGTTTATCAAACTCAACTACCATTCTTGCAATTCAAGATACATCAAAAGAAAGTACTGAAGACATTGTAATTGCAATTGATACTGTATTTGGAGGTACTGAAGATGGAACACAAATACTAGGTTTAAATATTGAAGATGATGATGCACCGCCTTCTATTAATCTTATACTCAATGAAGTTTTATATGACCCATCTAATTCAGCATTAGACGGCGATGCAAACGGAGATGGGGTATATGCTCAAAACCAAGATGAATTTATTGAACTCATTAACAATTCATCAAAACCAGTTGATCTAAGTGGATTCAAAGTATTTGATGCTTCAGGTTTAGCAGCAAATAATCCAAATCATACCATACCTGCAGGAACAATCATTCAACCTCAAAAAGCACTGGTTATTTTTGGTGGAGGTACACCAACAGGAACATTTGGTGGAGCTACTATTCAAAAATCAACTTCTGGTGATATGAACCTGAACAATGCTGGTGATATGCTTACAATTCAGGATGCCGCCGGAAATACAATCATTACATTTGATATTACTCCCCTTTCAGATAACCCAAATGAGTCGTATACCAGAAACCCCGACCTTCTTGGTAATTTCGAACAACATACGGTTTCAACAACGAAGAAATTCTCTCCCGGTACTAAAATAAATGGTGACCCTTTTTAGTTTCAAACCATGTTATACATAGGCCTTATTTGTTCCATCATAGTAATCGCAATAGTTGCAAAACTTTTGTTGAAGGATTTTTATCCTCAGGCAGTTTTGCTTATTGCAGGTTTAATGATGTTAGGACTAGCTCATTTTATTGGGAATAAAGCAGCAGTCTACGATACCAATAGCGGAATACCCATTTTTGATATTTTCGAATTCATCAAAGATTCCTTTTCTAAAACCAATGCAAATGTTGGTTTAATGATTATGACTATTGGTGGATTCGTTGCCTATATGGACAAAATAGGTGCATCAGAAGCCTTGGTAAAAGTGGCCTTAAAACCATTGGCCTTTTTAAAGAAATTTCCTAATATAACTGCTGTTGCTTTAATACCAATCGGACAACTTATTTTCATTTGTGTTCCTTCAGCAGCGGGATTTGGATTATTACTAATGGCATCTGTATTTCCAATCCTGGTAAACCTTGGTGTAAGCAGATTGGCAGCAGTTTCAATCATTACAGGTTGTACTTCATTTTGCATCGGACCTGCTTCAGTAATTACAGCATCGGCAGTTGAGATTGCAGGAATTGAAACTGTACCCTATTTCATTAACCAACAAATTCCAATTGCTATCATACTCAATGTAGTTTTAATGATTAGCTACTTTTTAGTGAATAAATATTACGATAAACAGGATAAAATCAATTTTGCTGAAGTTAAACAAGAAAGTAAAACCAAGGAAATTGCTCCTGCTATTTATGCTTTGTTACCTGTATTACCATTGATATTGCTATTGAGTTTTTCAGGTGTATTTACAGTGTTTCCTATTCAACTAAAAATCGAAACAACAACTGCTATGATTATTAGTCTTTTTGTTGGTTTGATTTTTGAATTCATCAGAACAAGAAATATTAAGGCAGTATTTGCATCCATTAAAATTTTTCTTGATGGTATGGGTGATATTTTTAAATCGGTTGTAACACTGATTATTGTTGCTGAAATTTTTGCTAATGGTTTAATCGCTTTGGGTTTTATGGATGGATTAATTTCTATTTCAACCCAATTAGGATTTGGTGCAAAAGGAATTGGAATCATTATGACTTTAATGATTTTCCTAGCAGCCATTCTTATGGGAAGTGGCAATGCAGCATTCTTTGCATTTGGTCCGCTTATTCCAAACGTGGCTAAACAATTCGGAGTTTCTAGCACATCAATTTTGTTACCTATGAATCTTTCTGCTTCAATGGGCAGAGCTATTAGTCCGATTGCAGGTGTACTTATTGCAACAGCAGAAGTTGCAGGAGTGCCCGTAATGTCAATAGTAAAAAGGAATTTAATTCCTGTGTTCTCTGTTCTTCTTACTTTATTAATTTATCATTTCGGTTTATGCTTCTAATTAAAAATGCAAACGTTTTTTCCCCTGCATCACTTGGGAAAAAAGATATACTTACTGCAGCAGGTAAAATTCTTGCTATAGAAGATTCAATAGAAAACAGTCTTTTCAAAACCTGGGATGCTGAAGGAAAAACGCTGACTCCAGGTTTTATCGACCAACATATTCATATCACCGGAGCGGGAGGTAAACATGGCTTCGCTTCTATGACACCTGAAATTACCTTATCAGAACTCATAACATGTGGAAGCACAACTGTAGTAGGTTTATTAGGCACAGATGGTTCAGCAAGAAGCATTAAAAGTTTGTTTGCTAAAACGCGCTCATTGGAAAGTGAAGGCATCTCTGCTTATATGTTTACTGGTTATTACGGTCTTGATCCAAATTATATCACAGATTCACTTCAAGATGATATGACCTTCATTGAGCCTGTACTTGGATGCAAAATTGCCATATCAGATTTCAGATCATCTTATCCAACAGAAATAGAATTGTTGAGAATATTACGTCAAGTGAAAGTGGCTGGAATGTTATCAAACAAAAAAGGAATCATGCACATTCATTTAGGAAACCAGAAGATTAAAATGGATATTCTTTTTAAACTGGTTCAAGAGCATGAATTCCCTATTGCAAATATCTCTCCTACGCATGTTGGTCGTACAAAAGAACTTTTTGACCAAGCAATAGAATTCGCTAAACTAGGCGGAATGATTGACCTTACAAC
The DNA here is from genome assembly GCA_049243005.1 of Bacteroidia bacterium. Lineage (GTDB taxonomy): Bacteria > Bacteroidota > Bacteroidia > UKL13-3 > UKL13-3 > CAISCU01. The sequence continues at coordinate 11,126 of JBMLOK010000277.1, forward strand.
CGGTGCTTCCAAATATACTGAGCCTTATAAAGCAGTTTTATATGCACTTGAAAAAGGAGTTTCTATTGATAAAATGACTTTCAGTAGCGATGGTAATGCTGGGCTAGATAAATTAGATGAAAATGGAAATTTAATTGGATTCCGAAAGGCTGTCATCAACCAAAATTACTTACAGGTTAAAGAACTCATTCATGATGGTCAGGTTAAATTAGACGATGCAATTAAACTCATCACTAAAAATCCTGCCACCAATTTAGGTCTTAAAAACAAAGGTGAAATTAAAGTAGGTGCCGATGCGGATTTCTGTTGTTTGGATGCCGATTTTAATCTCATGGATGTATTCGCTAAAGGCAAACAAATGATGGATAATCAAAAGGTAATTGTTAAAGGATTCTTTGAATAAATCAATATGAAAAAACATTACATATATACCCTTTTGTTTATCATGATTGGTTTAAGCATGCAGGCTCAAAACCCTAAACTGAATAAATATACAATGGGTGAAGGATTGAAGTTTACCGATAACAACAATTCAACATATACCTTAACAGGTTTCATTCAACCATCTCTTGAAATCAAAAAGTACAACTCTGATAGCAACGATGCTTCTTATTTAAGATTTAGAATGAGAAGATTGAGGTTTCGCTTTGCAGGTGATCTACCAAAGTATAAAATTGAATACAGGTTTCAGGCTGATTTTAGTGGCACTCCCGAGGTTGGTGATGAAACCAATCTGGCCTTGTTTGATGCATGGGTTGCTTATAATCCAAATAAGTATCTTCAGATAAAATTCGGACAAAGTTCTAACCCAACAGAGAACCTTGAATTGTTAATGACATCAAACAGTTTACAGTTACCTGAAAGAAGTAGATTAACTTCAGCATTTGCTGTAGCAAGAGAATTTGGAATCTTTGTTTCAGGAGAATTTAAAGCCAGTAAAAACATCATTCTAAAACCTGCAGTTTCTCTTACCAATGGTGATGGCCCAAATACCTTCAACAGCAATGCCGGTGGTTTTAAATATGGGGGAAGATTAGATATTTTAACCTTTGGAAAGTTCAATCATTTCGGACAGTTTCGTCAGGTTGATATGGCAAGGGAACTTACCCCAAAATTGTTAATCGGATTTACATACAGCAAAAATAATGGCGTAAGTAGCCGACGTGGTGAAGCTTCTAGAACTATAAATTATTTAGACAATACAGGTAGGGAAGCTTTTCCTGATTACACGAAATTTGGCATCGATTTTCTATTTAAGTACAAAGGCTTTTGTGTATTGGGAGAATATATTCAAAGTAGAGCAAATGTTCCAAATACCATTACAACCCGTGTAAGAAATGATGGCACTACTTCCAATAGTTTTTTAGTTAACAATGTGCAGGACGTAAGTAATTATGTAAAAGGAAGAATGATGTTGGGAAAAGCATATAATATTCAAGCAGGTTACCTATTTAGAAACAGAATTTCTATTGATGCTAGGTACACTCAATTAAAAGCTGATGAACATTCTTTTCTAAATAATCCTACTTTTTATAACCGACCAAAATATTATACCCTTGGTGTTTCAAAATACCTGATGCGTAATTATGGTTTCAAAATTCAGGGTTCAATTACCTATGCGGAACTCGCTGCAGGTAGCGTGGATATTAAAGGCAGCCCCATTAACAATAATGAATTGATTTCAAATATGATGGTCACTTTTACTTTCTAAACATGAAACAAGTAGTAATCATATTAATCATCTTTTTATCCTTAGGATTTGTTGCCGACCTCAATCCGCAATCAAAGGAAATTACCCAAAAGTTCTTTCCTGAAATTGAAATTGAGAATACAACACCAGCTTTAAAAAAGACAAAAGGTTATACTTCTTATGATGAATTGATTCAGTTTCTAAATGAACTTCAATCAAAACATCCTGATATTTTCACTATTACTTTTATAGGAGAATCTCAAAAAGGAAAAGCCGTTCCAATGGTTTCACTGAACAAAAAAAATCAGGAAAACAAAGTTAAGGTTTGGTTGCAAGGTGGCTTACATGGAGATGAAATGGCAAGTACTGAAGCCATGTTATTCTTACTTGAAAAAATAATAAACGACGCAAAATATCAGTATTTACTAGACAAACTACATATCTGTATGGTTCCAATGGCCAATATTGATGGTTATGAAAAAGAAGACAGGTATGCAGCAAATGGATTGGACTTAAACCGTGATCAAACTAAACTTATCATCAAAGAGAGTATGTTTTTAAAACAAGCTTTTAGTGATTTTAATGCTGATGTTGCAGTAGACTTCCATGAATTCAGACCTTATAGAAAAGAATTCGCTCAATTGGGCAATTTTGGAATAAGCTCTCGTCAGGATGTAATGTTTATGAGTTCAGGTAATTTGAATGTTCCTGAAAAACTAAGAAATTATACCAATTCAATCTTTGTGAAAAATGCACAATTGGCATTAGATAAAGAAGGTTTAAAACACCGGGAATACTTAACTTCAGAAAAGGTTCTTGGAGAAATTCACTTCAATCAGGGTTCGAACAGTGCCCGCTCAAGTGCCACATCTTACGCATTGGCAAATACCATATCAAGTTTAATTGAAGTAAGAGGCGTTGGCATTGGCAGAACATCATTTAAAAGAAGAATTTTTACCGGCTTTACAATTGGTTTATCTTACCTTAAATCTGCCTATGAACATGCAAATGAATTAAAAGAAATTCTTAAACCTGATACCATGTCATTGGTGGTTGTTAAAAGCAAAAAAGAGATTACAAATGAACCTTTAAGTGTCATTGATTTAGAAACGAACAATGAAACAAATATTGAAGTTGAAATCCATAATGCTTCTCGCTCAACTGCCACGCTTAGCCGAAAACGTCCATCTTACTATATCATTGATGTTTCTCAACAGGAACTTTTAAACAAACTTCATATTCTTGGTATAAAAACTGAATTACTTTCAACTGAAAAAACGCTTGAAGTGGAAACTTATCAGATAAAAGATTATGAAAAATCACCAGAAAAAGACGAAGGTGTTTACAATCAAAATGTAAAAACTGAAGTCATCACAAAAAATATTCTCTTCAACAAAGGCAGCATTCTGGTAAACATGAACCAGGAAAATGCCGGATTAATTATAGAAGTTTTAGAACCAGAAGCACCCAATAGCTTCGTAAGTTTTGGTGTCCTTCAAACAAATAAAGATGCTGTTTTACCTATTTACAGATATATGCGCAATGAAAAATTATACTAACATAAAAACTCTTTTTTTCACTTTGATGTCCTTGCTTAGTTTGAATATACAAGCACAGGAAAAACAAAGCATCCCTGAAACTAATTTTGGAATGGGTCAAGGACTTCAATTCAATTTTAACAAAGGTGATTATCAGTTTAAAATTGGAGGAATGATTCAACCTCAAATTTCTTACAGAAAAGACAGTACTGCTGAAAACAAATATTACTTGAACTCAAAACGCAGTTATTTTAATATCAGTGGAAAAGCAGCAAAGGAGAAAATTTCTTTCCTTTTACAAACCGATTTTAGTTTGTCGAATCCTTTATTAGATGCTTGGGTGGCTTATCAACCTTACTCCTATTTAAAATTCACATTTGGACAACAATTAAGTTTTGCCAATAACCGTGAAATGGGTTTTATGGAAAACCAATTACAGTTCTTGGATAGAAGTTTATTGAGCACAAAATTTAGCTCAAGCGGACGTGAATTTGGTTTGTTTGTGGAATCGAATTTCAGTTTAGGAAACATGGTGTTTAGTCCAAAAGCAGCAATAACTTCAGGCGATGGCAGAAACTCATTTGGTACTAGTGGAACTGATTACGATTTAGGTGGAGTGAAGTATTCAGGAAGATTAGACTTTCTACCATTAGGCAGCTTTACTGAAGGAAATGAGCTATTGGTTGCGGATATCAAATATGAAAACAAACCTAAATTGATTCTTGGTATTGCAGGAAGCATCAACAAAGGTGCAACTCATCAAACAGGTGAAGGCCACGGTAACTTCTTCTTATACGATAACAAAGGCAAAAACAAATTACCTGATTATAGAAAAATCTATTATGATGCTTTATTCAAATACAAAGGCTTTTCATTCCTAGCTGAATATAGCATTGCAACAGCCAAAGTAACTGATGGAAGTTTTTATGATGTATCAGGATTAAACCCAATTGTACCCACAGAAATTAGTCAGTTATTATCAATCGGGACAGGCTTTAATACTCAAGTAAGTTATGTTTGGAACAAAAAATATGGAATTGATTTTCGTTATGCCAAATTGAATCCTGAGTTTGACGGAAATTATAACTCATTAATCCGCAATAATGAGGAATTCTCTTATGGGTTTAGTAAATATATCAATGAAAATAACCTCAAAATAAGTACTACAATTAGTCATTTGAAACTCGAAAACCAACGCAGTGTAATGGGTATTATTTATGTTCAATTGACACTCTAATTTCATGAGTAAAATACTGAAAGGTTTATTCAGCAACCTCACTTTTTATGTGCTCATTGCAATTGTATCAGGAGTTCTGGTTGGACAATTCTTTCCGGCATTTGGATTGCAGCTTGAAATCATTGGAACTGTATTTATTAAAGTAATCAAACTATTCATTCCGCCTATTATCTTTTTTACCATTGTTTTAGGTATCAGTTATATGGGTGATTTGAAGATGGTAGGAAGAATCGGTCTTAAATCGCTTATATACTTTGAAGTCATTTCAACCTTTTCACTTGCCATTGGAATTGCAGTAGCACTCATTGTGAAGCCCGGAAATATCGACAGAACCCAAATACCAATTGGTGATGTTTCCAAATATGCTCAACAAGGAAAAATGCCTTTTAGCTGGATCAATTTTCTTCAATCTAACCTAACTATTCAAATCTTATTGATAGCTATTGTAGTTGGAATATTACTTAATCTTTATAGTAAAAAAGCACCCATCATTGATAAGCTGAATTTTGTTTCAAAAAAGGTTTTCCTTTTATTAAAGTATGTCATGTATTTCGCTCCGGTAGCGGCTTTCGGAGCCATGGCATTTACTGTTTCAAAGTTTGGACTTCTTACCTTGATTCCACTTGCAAAACTCTTAATGAGTGTTTATATCACCATGGCCATTTTTATCTTTTTGGTTTTGGGTGGAATTATGAAGTATTACAAACTTAGTAACCTCAAATTTCTGAAATACATTAAAGAAGAAATTCTTGTTGTTTTAGGTACATCATCATCCGAATCGGCATTACCAAGCATAATGCATAAATTGGAAAAAGCCGGATGCAGTAAGTCGATTGTAGGTTTGGTTGTTCCTGTTGGTTATTCATTTAACCTTGATGGAACTTCAATTTACTTGTCGATGGCAACCATATTTCTGGCCCAGTTATACAATGTGCCATTAAGTATGAGTGAAATACTATTGTTACTTGGTATCTTGATGGTTACATCCAAAGGTGCTGCTGGTGTAACAGGAAGTGGATTCGTTGTTTTGGCTTCTACTTTAACTTCTGTAGGCTCTATTCCACTTGAAGGATTAGGTTTTTTATGGGGAGTAGATAAGTTTATGAGTGAAGGTCGTTCAATTACAAATCTTATTGGTAATGCAATTGCAACATTGGTTATCGCAAAAAGCGAAAAACAGTTCGATGAAAAACAATTTGAAACTGAAGTAGAACTTCTATAATAAATCAAACATTTTATTACCTGAGTAAAACAAAAAAATGGCCAACTCAATTATCTGAGTTGGCCATTTTAATTTTAAATTTCTTTAACGAATATCCGCATGTTTACCAACAGTAAATTATATAAATCTTTGCTTGATTGAGTATCATATTCAAAAAGTTTTGAAATTAAATTACTCTATTCAATGAAATTAGTGACCCTGAAGGCGGTCACATGTTTATAGAAAAATGCTGTAAACCAAATCCCCCCAAAACTCGTCAACGCGGACCTTCGGTCCGCGTTGACGAGTTTTGGGGGACTGTTGCTCCGTATTTTATTTTCTATAATCATGTCACCCATTCTGGGTTTTAGAACTTGCGAGAAGAAACATAACACATAATTTTATCTTTAGTGGTTTAGTTTGATTTAAACTAATAACAATCAGCCATAAAGTTTCGATAATCTTATTCTTAGGCAAAGAAGCGGATAATCATAATTTCTTTTAGTTTGATTTGATAATTCTCTTCAAAACAACTGATTCGTTGTTATATATCTTAACAAAATAAATGCCACTTAACAACTCAGTAGTATTTAAGCTGAATTGGTTTGCTTCAGGAATTTGACTGATTACAACTTTTCCTGTCATATCAATTACTTCAATCAGATTGATTTCTTGTTTGGTTGATATTTGGATTTTATCACTAAAAGGATTCGGACTAAATTGAATTTCTTCATCAGCGCCTTTTATAGAAATGATTTCAGAATAATTACTTTGCCCGTCAAAATCAATTTGCTTTAAACGGAAGTATGTTGCTCTGTTTTCAAAAACTTGGTATTCATATTGGTTGATTGCATTTGAATTCCCCATACCTTCTACAAAACCAATGGTGGTAAATTCTTTTCCATTAGAACTTGCTTCTACTTCGAATCCTTTATTATTGATTTCAGATGAAGTACTCCAATTTAATGTAGTGCTTCCATCCTCATTTTTTAAACCAGTAAAAGAAACAAATTTTACAGGAAGTGCAGAATTCGCCCAAGTATCGGAAACACGAATACCATCAATAATTCCTGACATGGTGCTTCCTGTTGGATGCTGTCTGATTGCCACAGCATTTAATACTGCTAAATCAGGTGCAGTAATAATATCTGGTGCAATTAAAGTTGGCACTGCAGGTTCTGTAGATGGCACTCCACTGGTAAAAATATATTCAGTTAAAGAGTCTGGATTCACCGGATCAAACTTATATTTCATTACCACTAAAATGGTTGTGTTTAATGGATAATCTAAAGTTGAATAAGCTGGTGTTGAAGTTGCAGTTTTACCAATTCCAATTTTAAATGTATTAGCAACACTACCATTTTTAATATAGTGTCTTGCTCTGAATGCAGTCATGGCAGAAGTATCCATTACATGGAAGAAATAGGAATCAGTGCTACCTGCACCACCACCTGCCGACATATTTAATAAAAAAGATACATAAACAGTACCTGATGAATAGGCTGTTGTTGATCTATTGATATCCTGAGCAAAACCAGTTGCAAAGGTAAATCCAGCCGCCCCACCAATATTAGATGAAGGATAACCTGTATAAGTAAGCGATGTTGCCAAGTATTTTACTTGTCCTGTAGTACCACTATGCCTTCTCCAAACAGAGCCGCCAAAAGCCGGATTCGTAATTGTATCAGCAGCTGTTCCTGTGATGGTTCCATAAGCAAAATTCTCAATGGTTGTTTGCCCAAATGCAATCGAGCTAAGTAGGAAAAATGTTAATTGTAAAAGTATTCTTTTCATATTTTTAGGTTTTATAGTTTTATATTATTGATAGAGATAAATGGCTGCTGCTGCAGAAGTTTTTGAGTAATCATGTCCTACACCTTTTAAGGTATAATATTTCCAGTTAAATGCACTTCCTCTTCTCTCTGCTTCTTCTCTTGATTTTACATAAAAGTACTGCGCTCTTTCCAATCTGTTTAGTCCTTGTTTGTCTACTATCTCATTGTGTCTTAGGTCGAATGAATTAGGATCTGTATCTAAATCACCCACCAAAACAAAAACCTTTTTATTAAATAGGTTATTGTAAGAAGCAAATTCAGCCGGACTCAATCTGGTTCCATAAGGAAAACTGATACTATTATCGAACATGGTATACCAACCTGATGATGCTGCAACAACTCTGTTAATTTTCGCATTTGGCTTAAACAACAAAAAGCGATGAGCAAATTGTCCTCCTGCTGAATGTCCAAATACATCATAATTAATCGCAGAACTACCCATTTTGTTTTTCATAAAAGTAAAAATGGAATCTACTATTGAAAAAGTCCAGAATTTTTCATCGTTTAAAGTATTGGCTGTGGGATTATCACCATCAATAAAAAGATTACCCATCTGGTATTTATCGGCATTGGGATAGTAGGTATCACTGAATTCGGGAGCTATAACTATGAAACCTAATTTATCTGAATGACTAATGAGTTCATCTCTGCTATAAGTTGCATTTCTATCGGCACCATGAAAAACCATTAAAACCGGCGTAAAATTATTGGCCGTATTTGGTATATGGTAAAAAACCTGAACTGGTTTATTTGCCAAAGGAGAATAAGCTGTAAAAGTTAGACTGCCTGAGCCCTTCATGTTTAAGGGTTTCGATAAAGTATCAACTGTTTGCGAAGGAATGAGTTCAGTTTTTTTATTGCACGAAGAAAACCAAGCACTTAGCATAAAAAAAGGCAAAACTAAAATGACATACTTTATCCTTGGCATCATGTAAAATTAAAGGATAAGTCAATTAGTCACCACATACCAATTATGAATAATTTTGAATACCAATTAAATTCCCTTTAGCAAAATAAAAAGTCTTGATAAAACGGTTCTGCAACACTAAAAATAAACTCACTATACAATTTTAGCCGGCATTGAACCATTAATCTTACAAATTTGTCTCGCTATTTAGAAAGAATTCCAATTATAGTACACGAAAATAATTTCATTTGAAAATCAAATTATTTGAATCAAAAACACGTTTTACTTTTTAAACTATTTCAAAATAAAGAAGAAACACTCAATCAAAATTTTAAATTAGATATATGAAAAGAAACATGAAACTTATGGTTTTTGTATTATTTACATTTACCAATACCCTATTTGGACAAAAAATTTCAAATATTGATTTTGACCAAATCAAACAAAATATAGAAGATAGTTCAACCATCTATTATTATCCAAAATTGATTCAGCGATTTCATCAACTAGATACTACACTTACAGAAAACGATTTTCGTCACCTATACTATGGAAGTGTATTTGCGGAAAATTATAATCCCTATTCAAAAGATAAAAACGAGGAAAAATTTAATTCATTATATAATGATGAAAAGTACAAAAAAGCAATAGAATTTGGAGAAAATTCACTAAAGGAGAATCCTGTAAACTTAAATGTACTCTTCCGTTTAATGGTTTGCTACCACGTTTTAGATGATAAAACTACTGCAAAAAAATATGGAAGATTGTACTATGGTTTATTAAATGAAATCTATGAAAGTGGCGATGGAAAAAGTATTATTACAGCTTATGTCGTGATTAAAATTAATGATGAGTATCAAATTCTAAAAGATTTAAAATTACAATCTAGGGGTCAGGCCTTGTTAAGTGGACCAACCGATAGATTAAGCATTGATACAGAAGACCAAAAAGAGATATCTGAGTTGTATTTCAATATTGCTAAACCATTTGAAAGTTTGTCTAAAATGTTTAAAAAGAAATAAATTCTATGGCAAAGAAAAAATCGTGGCTTGATAAGCTTTATGAGAAGAAAGAAGCTAAAGTAAAACATATAGACTTCAAGTTTGCAGATATACCAGCTGAGAGCGAAATGTTTATTGCAACTCCACAAATTATAGATAATTATATCAAACAAATTCCTGAAGGTAAAAAGGTATCTTTATTAACCATGCGAAAAGACCTGGCCATAGAAAACAATGCAGATTATACTTGTCCGGTAACCACAGGAATTTTCTTACGCATTGTGGCAGAAGCAAACTATGAAAAATACGCTCAAACAAATTCACTAAAGGAAATCACTCCTTTTTGGAGAGTCATTGAACCCAATTCTGCTTTGGTAAAAAAACTTACGTTTGGCAAAGACTTTATAACAGAATTAAGGAAGGCTGAACAGTTGGATGAATGATTATACTCTTAATGCAAAATATTCTTCAATAAAAACTCTACTTAGAATAAATGATTTGAATTAGTCTGATATTTATAAAATAGAACTAGAACATCGGCTTTAAAGAAAAAAAGATTCCTGAAAAATATATCACTTAACTTACCTTTTTAAAAGTTTAGAATAGTTCTTATATTTAACCAATTCTAAACTTACAATGACAATCGACCCATCATTAAAACAAGCCATCGAGCAGTTCGGAAAATCTATCGTAGAAAAAAATGTGGGTATCACCTGCAACTTTTTATATCCCAAATTATTTGAATTTGTTCCTAAGAAAACCATTGAAGCTTCCTTAAAAGAGGCCTATAAAAGCAAAGACTTCAAGATCAACTTATCCGACTATCAATTGGATGCCGTGCTATTTACTATTCATTTAAACCAAACCGAATACTCATTAATAGCAACTTCATACAAACAAGAAATTCAATACGCTGAGTTCCCTGAAAATGATAAGGAAAAGCAAGAAATCATGCTCTTTCATTATGAAATGCTAGCTGAAAGATTTGGCAATGAGAATGTATACTTCAATCAAGCAAAAAGAGAAATTAAAGCCAATTCAAATAGTCAACAATTAGCTATTAAGGGTAAAGATTCCTGGTACTTCCTTGAAAATAAAGAAAACCTCTTGCCACTCTATTCTAAATTTCTTCCTGAAAACATTATTAAAAAATTAGAGGAGCAATTTCCTCAAAATGAATTTGAACTTGAAGAAGAATTGGATGATGAATATGAAACTCCACCAAAAATTAATACCATCACACCAATCAAAAATGGTACTGAAACTAAAGCTCAGTATGTATTAGGCTGGGAGGTGTTCTTAAATGGTGATGATGCTTGTGAAGACTTCTTAAGTTTTCAATCAACCAACCTTGAAACCTTTGAATATGCAGATATGGGGCTGGAACTGATTTATGAAAACAACAAATTAAAAACAGCTTATGAATATGATTCCGGTGAAAAATCCGAAAAAAAATTAACTCAAAAAGAAATTGGATTAGCTTACAAAGAATATGAAGAAAATCGCATTCTAAAACTGACAGAAAAAGCAAAAGGTTTAATTGTTTTAGGAGGAGAAATTCCAAAAGAATTTAAAATGCCGGAGCACAATTGTGTAGTTCCATTTCAATATTTAGGAAGTATCAATCCTAAAGAAAAATACTTTAGCTGGCTTCCTTTTAAACTTCACTTAATTTGTCCTGTTTATCTAAACTTCCAATATTTATACCTTGATTATTCCGACCCTAACTACCCTGTCATAATAAACAGAGAAGAAATTGAAGATGCCGATACCTCATTTGATGAAGAAGTCAATAGTCAGACCGAAATTGTTTACCAAACCACTGCCTATTCATTAAAAGAGGATATTCATTTTTTAGGAACAGGTCATGCAGGAATTCCGAGTTGGTTGCAAGCTCCGACATATCCAAAATGTCCTAAAACCAACAAAACCATGCATTTCGTTTGTCAGTTAAATGGTGGACCAGAAACAAATAGAACGAATATCGAAATTGTTAATCAGGGATATGAGAGCTATTTTGAAGAAATGAACTTCTGGGGAGATGGAATTTTATATGTTTTCTTTCAGCCTGAAAGTAAAACAGCCTGTTACTTTATACAAAATACATAGGCAAAGAGAATTAAATCACTTCCTTCAAATCTAAAAATGATATCCAAATCAGTCATGAAAAGAGTTTTTATACTTTCTATATTGATACTTCTAAACTACCTCT
>JBMLOK010000277.1:22846-24438 GCA_049243005.1 Bacteroidia bacterium
AGAATCCATTTCACTATACTTATTTAATACCCAAAAACTACAATGATGGTTTAATTACCGGAGATTTAGAAAAGACCGAATTAAACAAACTCTTGCTTGATGAAATGATGAATAAAATTGTGGCAGGAAATTATCCAAATACCCATAGCATTTTAATTATCAAAGACAACAAACTGGTATTTGAAGAGTACTTTTACGAACACAACAAAAACAAAGTACATGAGTTGCGCTCTGCAACAAAAAGCATTGTTTCAGCCCTTACAGGAATTGCAATTGATAAAGGTTTTATTAAAAGTAAAAATGAAACTATTCTCTCATTTTTCCCGGAGTATTCGATACAAAATCCATCCAAAGCAAAAGAAAAAATTACCATTGAAAACCTGCTTACAAATGAAAGCGGACTTGATTGTGATGTGAGTAATCCAAATTCTGTGGGCAATGAAACAACCATGAATAATTCTGAAGATTGGGTGAAATTCACATTAGACTTACCCATGATAGACAGTGCTGGAGGAAAAGGAATGTATTGCTCAGGTAATCCAATTACTTTGGGTAGAATAATTGAAAAATCAACGAAACAAACATTACCTGATTTCGCTAAAGAAAATCTGTTTAAGCCACTTGGAATTTCGAATTTTGTCTGGAATTTCAAACCCGACAAATCAAGCGTTGAGACCTTCTGTCAGGCTTACTTAACATCAAGAGACTTGGCTAAATTGGGACTATTGTATCTAAACAATGGAAGATGGAATGAAAAACAAATCATTTCAGAAAACTGGGTTAATTTATCTTTGAAAAAGCATTCCGTTGTGCAAGGTGTTGATTATGGTTATTTATGGTGGAACAAATACCTGGAATCAAATGGGAAAAAGTATTTCAGCTTTGCGGCACAAGGTAATGGCGGACAAAAAATCTATATTTTTAAAGAATTAAATATGGTGATTGTTACCACCGGAGGAAATTACAATTCTCAATCATACAGCGATGAATTGATTAAAACTTATATACTTCCTGCATTCAAGTAAAACATAAACTCTCGTTTGATATCTGGTTTATGATTTTATACGATTATCCACTTCTTTACCTAAAAAAATTAGTGAAACTTTAAATAGTTGAAATCAAAAAAAACACAAAAAATGAACTTTGATTAGTATGATGTTTCTTTTAGCAAGTTGTTAAAATCCAGAATGGATGACATGATTATAGAAAATAAAATACGGAAAAAGCCCACCCCGAGCTCTCCACCACGCGGACCTTCGGTCCGCGTGGTGGAGAGCTCGGGGGAATACATTTAGAGCATTTTTCTATAAACATGTGACCACCTTCAGGGTCATAAATTTCATTGAATAGAGCAATTGAATTCCAAAAAGCTTATTGAAAATGATTCTCAATTCATGTATTGGATGTATAAAAATAATTCTGCTAAACATGCGGATAATCGTTATATTTTACATTCAGTTCCTTACTTTTACTTCTCACTTGCAATTTTTACCTTGATTGAAAACCTGAATCTTCTTTATTATAATTAAAATTCACTTATGAAAAATAGAATCGTTTTACTTTCAATTTTCATGATTAGTTTCTTGTTTGCT
>JBMLOK010000278.1:0-14852 GCA_049243005.1 Bacteroidia bacterium
TTTAGGAATGAATTTTGGCAAAATCAGGTAAAAACAAACTGTGCTATTTCACAAAAAGCAAATTGAAAAACTGAATTTCAACATGTTTAACTTATTTGTCAGATTAAAAAACTAAGGAATTCCTTAAACCAAATTTACATCAGTATTTGTAGTAAAATGCAACTTAATTTTGAAAAAAAATTACATTTATTCGCATAATTTTTTATGTTATCCAAATAATTTTTAAAGCCATTAAAACATCGAAATTATCATTTGTCAATCCGCAAAAAAAATGAATTTGAAATCATGTTTTATCTTTTTTAATTGGAAACATGAAACCACAATACCAATATATCATTGAATCTGAATTTTTAAAACCGAATAGTTTTCATTCAGACATCAATGAACTTTTTGAAATCATAACCCCTATTTATAAATCAAGGGAAGGAATTATTCATCCTAAGTTTGGTTTCTGCAAAGATTTAATCTGCAGCAATAACATGGCCTCTGAACCCATTACTATTTATTTAGGAACAAATGATAAAGGAATCGACCAATAAACTTTTAGATTTAGATACCTTGATTTGGTACCTGGAAGGCAATGAAAAACTTCCTATTGAAATTAGAGAATTAATCGAAAATGAAAGTGGCTTTAACTATGTTAGCATGACAAGTATTTGGGAACTGGCTATCAGAGTTCAAAACAAAGAAATCGAACTTCATTTTCCATTTAGAGTACTTGAAACAATACTCTTTCAAAATCACTTTTTGATTCTGCAACCAGGTATCAATGAATTTGATACTTTAAGTAATTTACCTGGCGACAAGCGTGAAATATTTAGCCGAATTCTCATTTCAACAGCAATCAACAAAAAACTAATTCTCATTTCGAACAAAGATTTTGATGAAATTCAAGGAATGAAACTGGTTAAATGGAAAGAAAACTAAATGAATTTCACATTGCCTATTTCTGTAAATAGAACCTCATAAACTCGTTTGGTTTAAGTCCGTATTCTTTTACTCTTCTTCGTTTCCCCAGATATAAACTTTGAGGTAAACTTCTAATTCCTAGCTGTTTACTCAATTCTCTAGTGCCATTTACTAAATAATAATTAGGTTTTGCTTGATCTTGGTAAATACTTAAGTCGTAACTTTTCTTTAAATAAAGAACACAAATTACTTTAAGATGATTTGAATCGAGGGATGCAATTTGCCTTAATAAAAGCGTATCGGAATCAAAGTTTTTAGTATTAGGACCAGCAAAGTAGATGTAAAGTTCTTTTCTTTTAAACTTTCTGAGTTTCTTTTTTTCTCCATTTGCGAAAGTCAATTTCACATTAGGCACCTTTTTCCCTTTGGCAATTCTACCCAAACCATTTGAAGTTTGAGTTGGTTTGATGATTAACTTTTTTCCTAGTTTATCAGCATATAAGATTTGAAAAACATTTCCATTTTTTTCAAAATAATTTTCATTTGCTTTGCTGCTAATAACTTGATATGAAAGCGAATTGGTTGCATCAAAAATTGTATCATTATAGTTTATAAAAACAACCTTATCTGTATCAGCATCATTATAAAACCCATTTGCATTTGCATCATATAAAGCAATTCTGAATGAATCACTTTCCATTGTCATTGTACCTGAACGAGCCAAAAATCTTTGTTCTCTGTAAGTGTATTCTATTCCTGCAAAAATTCGTCCTTTGTAAGTATATGCATAATATTCATCCATATACTTTTTAAAATCAGCTTTTCCAAACAACTTATTTCTGGTTAACTGCACTTTTATTCTAGCCAAACTATCAGTAGAATTAGCTAACTCAAATTCAACGGGTGGCTCATCAAAATAAGGTAATGTGAATCTTGGATCATCTGTAAAATCAAAATTTTGGTTGTAATCAACAAACATATGAGGATGTTTATGAAAAGGATTACATACCAATACACTTACATAACCTGGATTTTGTGGAACATTTGAACCCGTAAAAAATATATAACCGTAAGCATAATAATTATAACCTGTAGGTTTTTTAATAATAATATTCTTTTCAGGTCGAAGGTCTTCGAAATCCATACTTTTAATTGTATCACCTTGAGTCATAAACAAAGCCAAAGTTATTTGGAATTTATGAAACCTTTCATCTTTGGCATAATCGGTTAAATGAATAACAATACTATCATTTACAGCTGTTTGAGCCTTCACAAAATTCAAATTAAAACTGAAGAATCCCAATATGATTATAACTGATTTTAAAAACCTCATAAAAATTAAATTAGCAATTACAAAAACGCAATTGACAAGGTAAAAATACTATTTACAGCTAAATATAAAATGATTTTCATTGGAGAAATGAAAAAAATGAAAATCTGACGAATAGAGTTAAAAAATGAAAATTCAAACACGAATATCCGCTTCTTTACCAGTAAATTTAAAAACATCACCCTCCCCCAAAACGGACGCGAACCTTCGGTTCGCGTCCGTTTTGGGGGGAGGATAATTCTTTCATTTTTATTTACTACTATAATGTCATCCCTATGGGATTTTAGGAATTTTCATAATAACTAAATACCGTTTTTTATTCAACTTGACTTATTTTATCGCAATAAATCAATTTTAAAATGTCCATAATTTTTCTAAAATAAATTATAGGTAAACATGCGGATACTCGTATTCAAACTATTCAGAAAGAAGATTGAATATGTTGTGGAATTTAATTGTATGAAGAAATAAAATTTTAGCTTTTAAACATGCTCCTAGTTTTCCATTTTTAATTGAAGCAATTGAGAATAAATATCCTGTAGGTTTTGGCCATATTCAAGAACTTGCTCAATTTCATGTCGGTTATTAGAATTTCTGAAAATATTTAAAAGCCCTAAAATTGATTCCTGAACTTCTATTCTACAAGATTGAATGCCGATTTTGAACTTTTTCCAATCACTTTCCGTTTTCAAAGAATCAATAATTCTAAGAATTTTAGGAGCATGATTCATAATTTCAATTCCATCAAAATTCTTTTCATCTGTTTCAAACCGCTTTACTATTTCAAAACAAGCATTCGCAAACAAATAACTTTCTCTTCTGACCTCTTCAAAACTATATTTTTCTTTACCCCAAAATTGCTTCATTCTTTTTTAATATTTCACTAAAAAACAAAAATGAAACTAAAAATGAAAGTCAATATTTAAAGATTGGTATGTTAAAAACACAAAAAAAGGTCAAATCTTTCGAAATGACCCTTTTTTGATTAATTAGTTAAAATTCAACTATTTCGCAATCACAAATTTCATGGTTTTGAAACCATTTGCATTTTTGAAATTACAGAAATAAACTCCACTTTCTAAAGCTGAAAGGTTAAAGTTTGAATGAATATCTTTGGTATAAAAAGTTTTGCTTTCAACCAATCTTCCACTCATATCTAAAATAGAAACTTCTAATGGTAAAGTTTTAGTCCCTGTAACATTAATAGTTAATTCTTCTTTAGCCGGGTTTGGATATAAACTGGTTAATACACCTAATAATTCATTTTCGTTAACACCAACAGGCAAGTAAACAACAACTGATCTAACAGCTGAACCTGTGTTACCTGCTTTATCTTTTACAGAGTAAAGAATTCCGTAAGTATTTACTTTACTAGAATCTACAAAACTTGTGAAAGTTACACTAGAAGTTAAATCTCCATCAATATTATCATTAGCTGTAAAACCCGGATCAACATAAGAACCGTTTAATAATAATGAATCAGGATTTTTACCTAATAAAGTAATAACTGGTCTTGTAGTATCTGCGATATCAGAAAAATCTAAATCATTGCTATCTCTTGGCTCTAATTTCCAGTTACTGAAACTCAAATAAAATACACCTTGAGCTTTTTTCATTAACTGTCCAACTCTTAAGTTTTGGTTGAATAAATCAGGTAATGAACCTGCAATATCATCAACACGTAAACCAGTAGTAGCATTTTTATCAGTATTAATTAGGAACTCGCCAAAACCTGGATCAGTATCAGCACCGTCTGCATTTTTCTTAACAACATAAACGCTATCAAAACCAACAATCATTCCTTCAAATGGAGTTAATTCCCATCTTCTTGAAGGTGTTGCACTAATAGTTGCAATATCATTAATGTTTAATCCCATTTTCACCGGAGGTAAAGCATTTCCAGAAGAAACTTTAGTAGCATTTGGGAATACCAAGGCGGTAACTCCAAAACTTTCTACAACTCTTGTTGAAGTAATATTGATTTCATCACCAACTCTCCAAGAAGCAGTTGCATCACCAACTTGTCTGTTTACAACAATTGCAGTATTTGAATCATTGGTATTTTTAGTTTGAAGAGTTAAAATATTAACTGTTCCTTGTGCCATACTGGTAGAAGTAACAATTGCATTGATGTTGATATTTGTTAATGAATCACCATTCCAGATACTTGAATTATTAGGACTAACACTAAACTGTAAATCTTTAATCGATTGAGGTCCGCCATCCATAATTACATAATTGCTGTTTGTAGCAAAAGTATCAGGAGCATAGTTTGCGAAATTATTAGCATCAGTTAATTTGATGAAATATTTTACTACAGAACCATTTGCATAAGGAGGAATTTTACCAAACCAAACCATCGTATCATTAGGTAAAACATTACGAGTCATAGTAACAGAATCGAAAGCTGGAGTCATTAAACCATTTGCATAGAATAATTTTAAGTTTGAAACTCTAGCTGATCCTTGTAAAACTTTGGCTGTAATAAATAATGAATCTGTTGAATTTGCAATTACAGGGATTCTGTTTTTGCTTTCTAAAATAGGAGGAGTGTAGCTAGATTGACCTAGGTCACTTGGTACCAATGGAGCAATAGTATATTTTAAAACACCACCTGTAAAGTTTTCAATAACAACACCTTTAATAAAAGATAATTTTGTACCAATCACAGGAGGAGTAAATCTTCCAATTGGTAAAGTATCTGCTGATAAGTTATCATTTCTAAACCAACCAGAAAAATCACCAACATCAATGGCATTTCCTCTGCTGTCTATAACCGACCAGAACCATCTGTTTCCACTTTGTGTTCTTGTAAATACGGTCACATCTTTTAATTCAACATAAGAACCTTCCCATTTTTCACCTTGCATTACTTTAACTGCACCAGTATTAACATTACCAGTCATTAATGAATCAATAGTTAATTCAGCAGGTTTAATTGAATATGGATTTAAATCAAGAATTTCAACACCATTTTCCCAATCAACATTGGCTCTAATCATGTTAACTTGACTTTGACCGGTTTTTCCTGGCCAAGGACTACCTCCACCTCTAAAATGACGAATTACACCAGTAACACGTACTTTTGTACCAGGTCTTAAGTTTTCGTAGAATTTAGTTTCATTTAATAATTGAGCAAGCGTTCTTCCACTTCCGGAAGGTTCACACATAATTTCTACTCCTCCCCAAGGACGAGCAATTGTGTCTGCAGAAAGAACTGTAGCTTTTCTGCTAGTCGATAAACCATACTTTCTAGGATCAAACAATACATAACCATCAAATCTTACTGTATCTCTATAGAGCGTATCAGTAAAAGTAGGATTTACGTAATCAGAAGAATCGACTGGTGGAGTTGCGCCCAATTTCGCACTATTTACAAACTGAACAGTTGAAATAGGAACAACCGGATAAGGATTTTGTGCAGATGCTAACACTGAAATGTAGCAAAATGCGATTAAAAGTAATATTCTTTTCATAATTGAGGTTTTAACCTTTTGCTGCAAAGCTAAGCTTAAGCTTTACTTTTTACAAGTTATCAAAACCTCAATTTGGGTAGAATTAAGTCACCGAATATCAACAATTAAGAAAATCGACGATTTCTGCTGATTGTTTCTTTATTTTATGACAGCAAAGTTACCTGATTGAATTTCACCGGTTTTTAAGTCCTTTACTGTAAACATGTATACTCCGGTTGATAATTGGGTTTTACTCTCATTCAATAAGTCCCAGGCATGCTCTCCCCCACTCATTACAACTTTGGAAGTATCACTGTAATTATCAAACCACCTGATATCTTCGCCTTTATAGGTATCTGCTTGATGTTTGATTGTTGCAATTACATCTCCACTTGAAGCATAAACAACTATTTCGGCTTCTTTTGGAAGGTTATAAAAAATAATCTTTCTAAGTCTCGAATTTTCGCCATCCCAGGCAGCTTTGCTATTATAAGGATTTGGATAAACACCAACTTTTGTTGCTCCATTAAATTCTCTGGCTTTAGTTCCAGCAAATGCTCTAATCTCATTCTCAGAAAACGATGATTCAAGAGGTTCAACTCCTAAATCCTTATCTCCTTTATCGAATGCTGTAACCAAAATCAAATACTGCCAGCCATTACTGATATTATTAAAACTGTATTTATATCTGTAGCTAGTTGTATCTCCATCAAACTTAACAGGTTTATCCAATAAAATAGGTGCAAATCCATTATTAAACCCAACTGAATTTCCTACACTATCCCATTGTGCAACTAGGTTTGCTTCACTTAATAAGTCTGTACCTAAATCATCACCAGGATTGGTTCTATAGATTTTATAACCTTCAAAATCTTGTTTTCTTGTAATTGGGTCAATTGAACCTTCTGAACGATTATCCCAATAAACATCAATTGAATTTTCTCCAGTAATAACTTTTGTTGTAGGACTAAGTGGTGGTTCCGGTAAAACGTATCTATCTAAAACACCATTTTGGTTTAAATCTAATTCAGGTCTATAAACCCCTTTTTCATCTTGATCTTCGCCTACATAAGTAGAACGTGTTCTTTTCAAATGTTCAAGTAATTCTTTTTCACTTTCTTCAGTAGATATAATACTTGAACTTGAAACCGGCAAAAATGAATATGGAGCTTGTTGTTTAGCACAAACAAAAGCAACTGTAAATGTAAATTTTTCTCCCGGATTTACATTCACCAATGGACCCGCTGAAAGCAATTGAAGCCAGTTTGCAGGTGGTCCAACAATTGGACCAATTCCACTGTACAAATCATTAGAATCAATTCCTGTTGTTAATTTTTGATACCGCTCCTGATCATTAGTAGGAGTATTCCAAGGAGCTAAAACAGAGTTAAAATTCCAGAAATTGTAATTTACCTCAGGAGAAGGATATCCTTTAGAAAGAAATGTATCAGGTTTAGAAGGATTAAAAAACATTCCTCTCCAATCCATTCCTAAAAACTGCAAAGCACCATATGATTTTGTAAAATCGATATCATCACCAAAACTCTGATAAGCATAAATACTGTGAAATTGTTTGTTGATTCCATTTCTACCTTTATTAAAAAAAGCAGTACCTGCATCACGAGTAACATTTACATTTCTAACTACCAAGTCACTAAACAAACCCAGGTAAACAGAATCCCATCTTTGCTCAGAATTATTGGTAATTTCATAATTAGCTATTACAAAATAATCGGCAAATGAATAATTCCAGGTATAAGTTTCCAATTTACAAACAGCTTTCAAAGGATTTGCATGACCGGATATTGGGAAGGAAGTACCAGGAATTACGACAAAACTATCAGTCATATTCATTACAAAATCCTGATGAGAAACAGCTGATGCAGAATAACTTGAACTTGAAGGCAATTTAGATTTCTCTGAAATTGTAGAAAGTTGTGAAAACTCAAATCCACTTCCTCCTGGAGAATATCCAGAAGAGGCATCTACAGAACTTGTACTTACACGAACTTGTCCATCAACATAAGCACCAATCCAAATACCGGCTTCAAATAAATGTTCAACCCCACTTCCTTTTGGATAACTCATAGAAGAAGGTCCTTGCGTATTTGAACGAACATCAGGCTTACCAAAAGTTCCAAAATTATTAACACTAAGAGCAATTCTTCCAACTCCTGTAGTTTTACGTTGAGACGTTACTTGAGCAAATGAAGTGCTTAAAATTAATATACCTAATAATGTAAGAATAATGCGCATTTGGCAAATGTATAATAAAGATGTTATTTTAAAATAAAGGTAAGTTGCATTTCAAAGCTTCGATAAAAAATAAATTAGGCTCTAAACAAGGTAAATACCGTAATTTCAGGTAAAATTCCTACCCTTCCCGGATACCCAATAAATCCAAAACCTCTGTTTACATAAATCATTTGTTTGTCAACTTTATACAAATCAGCCCAATGAGGATATAAGTATTGAGAAGGACTCCATTTAATATTACCAAATTCAACCCCAAATTGGAATCCATGAGTATGCCCAGAAAATGTGATATCAATGTCTTTGTGATGTTTACTTATGATTTTATCAAAATGCGAAGGATCATGTGATAAGAGCAATTTAACCGGAGCATCAGGCATTCCTTTTTTAGCTAAATCAATATCTCCAAACTTTTGAAATCTTCCTTTATCGCCCCAATTTTCTACACCTAAAATTGCTATCCTTTTATTTTCTTTTTCCAATAAAACATGTTCATTCCTAAGCAAGTTCCAACCCATATTTTTATGAGCAGAAACAAGGTCTTCAAAGTTTTTCTTTTTGTGTTCCGGACTCTTCCAATTATTTACATAGTCACCATAATCGTGATTACCTAAGGTTGAATAAACACCCATTGGAGATTTGATTTCTGAAAACATTTCCATGTAGTCATTTAACTCTTCGGTTCTATTGTTTACAATGTCACCGGTAAAAAATGTTACATGTGCCTTTTGTTCTTTGATTAATTGGATACCTCTGTAAACCGCATCTTTATCAGTAAAACTACCTGAGTGTACATCTGAAATTTGAAGAATTTTTAGCCCATCAAATGCTTCAGGCAAATTAGGCAAAACCAAATCTAATCTTCTGACTTGGTAATTATAGGCTCCAGAATAAATACCTCTTGTTAGAAAAACCAATGGAGCAACACCTGCTATTAAACCTGCTTTTGCCAAAAATTCTGAACGATTTATTTTTTGATCAGATGGCAAAATAGCTTCTTCTAATTCCTCCTCCCGCTCCTCTTCAATATCTTCTGCAATGATTTTTGAATTCCCTCTTGAAAAAAGTCGAACTATCCTATGGTAAACCCAAATAAACAACCTCTTAATATCATCAACAATTAAAAATAAAAAGCTGACTAATTTAGAGCCATAAATCACCATTAAAAATCCTTGAAAAAGGGTTCGGGCTTCCCTCATCATAGCAAAAGTATCATTAAACATTACCAAACAAATAATGATGAATGATACTATCGGGACCGACCAATAAATTATTGCAATGATGGTTTTAGTTAATTTACTCTTTCTTTTTATGATGGTTTTAACGGCCTGCCATACATAGGAATCAACTATTAAAGCAAAAAGAAGAAAGTAAAATATAACCTTGAACTTATATGCTAACATTCTTAGTAACCTCTTTTGATAATACCGAATCCAACTCTGGCACCTGTATATTGATCAACAGGAGCATTATTTAGAATAAGTTCAATTTTTTCCATCGTTGAATTCGATAAAGTAATTTCGGTTGCCTTAACATTGGTTTGAACCTGACTAACTTTTGATGCACCAGTAATACAAGAAGTGATTGGTTTTCTATTCAAAATCCATGCTAAAGCTAATTCAGATAAAGTGCAGTTTTCAGATTTTGCAATTTCCATCAAAGCATCTTGCATAGCAAAATATTCATCATTCATTCTTTTAACCGGAAACCAATTATTCATTACTTCACTTGCCAAACGGCTATCTGCAGGAACTTCATTCTTTTTATATTTACCAGTAAGCAATCCTTGAGCAAGCGGAGAATATACAACTAAACCCAAACCTTCATTGGCACAAACATCCATCACATCAGTTTCTAAACTTCTATTAAGCATGTTATATACAGGTTGATTGGAAATTGGTTTTCTCCATGAATTCTTTTCGCAAATTCTAACAGCATTGGTAATTTGAACTGCGGTCCATTGACTAACACCCCAATGTAAAATCATTCCTCTTTCGATAAGATTATTCATTGCAAAACAAACCTCTTCCAAAGGCGTATCAATATCATATCTATGACATTGAAATAAATCTATATAATCGGTTTGAAGTCTTTTTAATGAACCTTCACATGCATTTCTAATATGGCGATGAGAAAGACCTTGAGTCATCCAATGGTCTGTCATTGGTCCGAAGACTTTAGTTCCTAAAACAACTTCTTCACGTTTAATTGTTTTAACAAACTCTCCAACTACAATTTCACTTTCACCTCTGTTATACATATCAGCGGTATCAATAAAATTGACACCTAAATCCAAAGCTGATTTCATACAATCGAATGCAATTTGTTTTTCAACACCCAAACCGGCGGTTAACCAGGTTCCTAAACTAATTTCAGATATAATTAAACCTGAATTACCTAAATTTCTATATTTCATTAATAACAAATCTAAGTATAGCAATAGATTTAAGCAACATGAAACAATTTAATCTATTGTAAAACTAAATTTAAAAAAGAGCCAAAATAATTCCTAATATTTCATAAAATTGCAATGATGGGAAAAACAGGTAAAGCCTTAAAAAGAAAATTTGATAACCTTAGGTCATTCCTATGGAAAATCAGTCTTCTTGCTTTCCAACTAAGTTTGTTTTTCATTGTTATTTATAGAATAATTCCTGTACCTGTTACACCCTTACCTATTGTTCGCTTTTTTGAACAAGCATTTGGACCAGATCCAATTCGTCTAAAAAAAGATTGGGAACCAATTGAGAAAATTGGCAAAAACATGTGTTTAGCAGCCATTACTTCTGAAGACCCTAAGTTTTTGCATCATGTTGGATTCGATTTTGAACAAATATGGGATTCTTTAAACAAGAGCATAAAAAAAGGGAAAAAACCAAGAGGTGCTTCAACGATAACACAACAAACTGCTAAAAATTTATTTTTTACTCCAAGCAGAAGTTGGATTAGAAAAATTTTAGAAGTTTATGTAACCATTTGTTTAGAAACTCTTTGGACTAAAAAAAGGATTTTGGAAGTGTATCTAAATATTATTGAAATGGGAAATGGTGTTTATGGCTCAGAAGCTGCAGCGCAATTTTACTTTCATAAACCATCAAACAAATTAAAAGCCAGTGAGGCTGCAGCAATAGTTGCCTGTTTTCCTAATCCAAGAAGATGGAAAGCCAATCAACCTACCAGATATATTAAGAGAAAACAAGGAGTAATCACTCGTTTTATGTACCGAATTGGCGAATTACCTTGGGAAGAAAAAGATTAAAAACATTAGAAAGTCAATTGAAAAATTGGATTTAAAAATTTGGATTTACCCCCCTTTTTTATAACAATAAAACCATAATTATAAAGAGAGATAAAACTCATTTTGAAATTTCAAGATATCTCTATCTTAAAGATTGGAATACAACTTAATCAATTAAAAGGCAATCAAACCAATTGAATGTTTTAATAATAAGTTTCACTCTTAACTGAATAACAATCTGAAGAAATATTCTTAAAAACAGAATAAAATTAAGATTAGAAAATAACAAAAAAAGGGGCAGAATATTAAAATTCCACCCCTTTATATTTACCCTTAAACTAGTTATTATTTTCTAGGTTTTGGACGAATTATTCTGAATTCAACCTTTCTGTTAAGACCCTCTGTACTTAAGCTATAACGCTGGATATAAGGATCTTTTGCAGAGAATACCAACATCCTGGTTTCGTCAATTTCATAAATCCTATATAATTTACGTTTAACTTCCAAAGCACGCTTTTCCGCAAGAGTTAATTGAGTCATATCCGGTTTATTATTATCGGAATGACCAATAATTAAAACTGAAGCTGTTGTATCAATAATCATAATTCTGGCAATCTGTTGAAGTAAGCCATATTGTTCAACATGCACAGTAAAGCCGTTTGGAGGGAAAACAATTGTAGGCAATCCATAACTACTTTCTGAAATTACAACGAAATCTGATTTAGGAACTGAATCGTTAAATTGAAGAATTGTACTACCGGAAGTATCATTTCCACCTGGTTTCATCGTTGGAAAATACAATCCAAGAGCTTTACTAAATCCGTATGGATCTGGATCAATTGTATCTGGAATATCATCACCATCACTATCCAAAGTTTTACCTTTACTATCTACCTTATAACCAGCTTTAGTATCTTTTTCAATATCCAAAGCATCAGGAACTCCATCACCATCTCCATCGGCTTTCATAGCAGCTTCAGCATCTTGCTTTGCTTTTAATAAATCTCTATATATTTTCTCAACCGGGTTCGACCAGTCAATGTGTTTAGGACGAGATTTAGAAGTAATATTATAATTGATACCAGCCAAAACAAAACCATGTGCATCAGGAAGAGCGCCGGTTTCATTTAAATCCAATAAATTATTTCCGCTAATTCCCATATTGAATTCCAAGCTGAAATCAAATGCATTGGTCAATTTTCTTCTAACACCCAATGAGATTGGAACAAAGAAATTATTACCAGAATAAAAGCGATTTTTATTTGTTGTATCTGGAAAATCATGATTTGCATTTACATTTAAAATTCCACCACCAATTCCAAAATAGAAATTATTACGAGGGAAACTTTTTCTAAAATCAACATTTCCTAAATTAAAAACAGTTTGTAAACTGTATGTATTTAGAACAGTAGTAAAATACGAAGATTTGTCATTTGCACCATTTGAACCTGAAATTTTCCCGTGAAGGTATTGAAAACGGATGCTCGAAATATGACTAAATGAATATTTTGCAAATCCGCCATACCCTGGCCATGCAGCATCCATTGGCACATCACCTGTGTAAAAAGCAATTCCAAAATTACCACCTACTGCAAAATGAGAATACTTCTCTTGAGGAATAATTTCATTGGAATCACTAGCTCCGGCTTTAAGATAAATGTTATCTTCACCAAGAACAGTCATGTCAGGTTTTTTCAGTTTTGAATCTTTCGATTTACTGACAGGTTTCTTTTGAGCTTGTAAAACAAGCGTAAAACCTAATAGAAATAATATAAAAAAAGAAGTTCTCATGCTTAGATGGCTTAGCAAAAATATATCTGCTAATTTACATCTAAACATGAGAACTAAAAACTGCCTTTTAAGGCTTTATCTACAACTTATTGTTTATTGTACAAATGAATCCAAGAATTTGCATCCACATCTTTTCTAGCTTTACGCAAAATTTCTAATGCTTCAGCTTTGCTATCTGTAGAGATTAATGCCATTCTCAACATTCTTGAATTAGGATCTTGATACAAACTAGGTGTGTAACCTTTTTTCTCAAGATTAGCTTTAGCCAACTGAGCGATATTAACTTTACTAGCACTGTAGCAAGCAACGATAACATTATACTTCATTGGAGGAGGAGCAATTTCTGAACTTGCAACGTAAGCAGGTGAAGGAGTTGCCGGCTCAGCAGGTGCTGGTTTAACAACTGGTTTTGGAGCTGGAGTTGGCTTAGGAGTTTCAACAACAACCGGTTCAGCTGGTTTTGGAGTCTCAACAACAACTGGTTCAGCTGGTTTTGGAGTCTCAACAACCGGTTCTGGAGCTTTCGGAGCTTCAGGTTCTGGAGCTTTTGGTGCTTCTGGAGCTTTTGGCTCTTCAATTGTTGGTTTGTCAATAACAGGTACCTGAGATAAAGGAATTGATCTTTTCTCTTCTGTCCAATTATAATTTCCGTATTCCCAATCGATTAATTCTTTTCCACCTTTAGCACCAATTTTATAACTAACACCTGCAAATAAATACATACTGTGATCTAATTTTTTATCATTAGAAGCACCATCTAAGTAATATGATTGGTTATAGTTAAAATCAACACCTGTCATGAAATCGAACTCACTATTGATATATTTTCTAGCTTGGTATCCAATTACAGCATTTGAAGTTTTCCATCTGTGTTTGAAATCATTTCTGCTGGTATTATCAGATAAATCTAAATCCTGGTTGAAATTTAGAACACCAACACCAATACTTACATAATGGTTCCAAGCTCTTTTTTCAGTTGGTTTTTCACCAATTTGGTTCAAATTAATCATTCCACGTACTCCGAAGTTAGTAACTAGAGTATTAAAATGAGTGATGTTTTCGTTTTTCAAAAACACAGGGTCAGTAATTGTAGCAGTAGATTCTTGAGAACCACGGTATTTATACCAGCCTAAATTTGCTTGAAGTGAAAATGCACTATTGAAAGAATAACGTCCATTTAAACCACCACCTAAAGAAGGAGAATAACCAACTCCTGTAAATAGTATAGGTAAGCCTAAATGTGCATCAACACTAATTTTAGAAAAATCATATTTTTCTTTGATTTCTTCAGGAGCATCTTTAAAGCTCCAATCAATTAGATTATGGGTTTTCTTAGCACCAATTTTCATGCTAACTCCCAAATATGTATTTAAATAAGTGTCTAATTTTCTATCAGCATAAACACCATCTAAATAATATGTTTCAACAAAATTATATTCAGTTGCTAAAGTTAAATCAACAAAATTGTTCAAGTAGTAACGAACACCTCCACCAAACTGGTAGTTTTTAATCCATGGAGTGTAGGTGAATTTTGTTGAATATGCTCCGTAACCAGTTACGTTAATTGAATTAAATTTATTGGCAATAATTAAACCACCACCTACAGTAACGTAAGGAATGAATTTATTTTCAATTTTATTTAATCCCAAAACTTTATTCAAATTGTACTGAAAAAAGCCATTGATACTACGGAATTTGTTATTGTAACTCATCACATCTTCCGGTCCAATTGGATTTGCAGACAATACACCTGGCGCATTTCCGGTATTGCTATTAACAAATGCAAAAGAGTTATACTTTGCAGCAACACTAATGGTTGGAGTAAATGAATATCTCGCTCCTACTCCATAAATAGCCACTAATCCTGAATTGATAG
>JBMLOK010000279.1:0-10761 GCA_049243005.1 Bacteroidia bacterium
CACTTGGTTACTTCAAGATTCTTGAATTCAAGTGGAGAAGAAATACTAATTTGATAAAAAAGAGGCTGTCTCAGATGATGAAACAGCCTCTTTTTTTGATTAAGAACCTAAGAAAAATCTCTTCTTTTATTATTTATCCTATCGTTTTACTATTTGCTTCAAGCTCTTTTTCTTTTAGTTTAGATTAATAATTTACTTGTATATAGTAAAGGTTAAATCCTAAAATAAATTAAGATTTTGAATCTTAGTTTAAAGCACTTTAAAACTTATAAACTATTGCATTTACATTCATTCCGGCTCCAACTGAAGCTAATAATACAACATCTCCTTCGTTAATTTGATGTCCGGTTTTGTGGCCCTTTAAAACTAAATCAATTAAGGTTGGAACAGTTGCTACAGAACTATTTCCTAATTCATGAATGCTCATAGGCATGATATTTTCAGGTGCTTTTTTACCATATAACTCATAAAAACGATGAATGATTGCTTCATCCATTTTTTCATTGGCTTGATGAATAAAAACCTTTTTTAAATCTGAAATATCAACCCCTGATTTATCTAAACAAGCTTTCATCGCGGCCGGAACCTGAATCAATGCAAATTCATAAATCTTTCTGCCTTCCATTTTTATATACCTGGTTCCAGTGTTTAAATCTTTATTATTCGATTCATCATAATGAAGAAAATAGGCTTCATGTTCAGTAAAACTTCTGCAAGCAGTAGCTAAAATGCCTTTTTTATCTGCAGTTTCTACT
Source organism: Bacteroidia bacterium (assembly GCA_049243005.1). GTDB lineage: Bacteria > Bacteroidota > Bacteroidia > UKL13-3 > UKL13-3 > CAISCU01. Next base: position 756 of record JBMLOK010000279.1, read on the forward strand.
TCACTAATTACAGCTGCTGCAGCTCCATCTGCAAATATCATAGAGTCTCTGTCGAATGCATCTACAACCCTCGATAAAGTTTCAGAACCTATCACTAAATAATGCTTACCACCACCCGCTAAAATGTATTGTTTGGCTAAAATAACTCCTTGTACCCAACCCGGACAACCAAACAAAATATCAAATGCAAAACATTCCGGATTTTTTATTCCAAGATGATGCTTAACTCTTGAAGCCAAACTTGGTAATACATCTGTTTGGATACTGTTTAAAGGAATATCACCAAAATTATGTGCCATGATAATTCCATCTAAATTTTCCTTATCTATTCCGGATTCTTCAATTGCTATCAAAGACGCTTTTAAAGCCAAGTCAGAAGATAGTTCGTTGTCAGCAGCATATCGTCTGTTTTCAATTCCGGTAATATCCTTGAATTTCCTAATGATTACTTCATTGGAATTTGGAATTTTACTACCATCGGCATTAAAAAAATGATTGTTTAAAAACTGCTCATTAGAAACAATTTTTTCAGGAATAAAACTTCCGGTTCCATTGATAAGAATACTTTTCATTTTCAATTAAATTAAGTTTAACTGGAAATGGTGGAACTTTAAGGCAAGGTGGTTTGGTGAAACAATGATAAGAAAATTATGTAATAAAAAAACAAATTACATATTTTAAAAATTACTCTTCAGGTTCTGGATCTTCTGTAGAAAACTCAGAGTAAATATTCAAATTAGGCTCTCCAAGTAACAATAAAATCTCTTGTATTTCTTTTTGCTTATAGATTTTATTCGACTTTTCGTAAGCAGCACTTAAGTTTCTTAATATCCTTTTTACAATATCTAAATTGCTGCAAGGTTGAAAAAATTCGAACTTAGGTTCAATTCCTACTTGCTTTAAAAATTGCTCAAGATTAGCTTTTGAAAATACTGCACCTAAATTAAACGCATTAATATAAAATAAAACCTGTCCATCTTTTTTGCTCTCCATGGGTTCGGTTTTATACAAGGCATCTAAATTTCCTGAAACTACACTATCCATGTAGGCCATTACAAAATGTTGAGGCAAATTCACACCAAAAATTGGAATATTCAGCTTTTGTGCAACAAGAATATAAACAATAGCAAGCATGATAGGATTGCCCTTTTTGCTTTCTAAAACTTGATTTAAAAAGGAATTTTTAGGGTCGTGATAATTCTCTGTATTGCCTTTAAATCCATGTATCTGGTAAAAAACATAATTTAAGATTTTCACTCTTTCATAAGGACTCAAATCATAATGCATTTCTAACCATGCATCCATTCTTATTTTTTCGATTTGAACACTTAATGTTTCCTTTTGAAGTTCCGGAAATTTATATTTCGCTACCAAATAACAAGCCTCAAACAAATCTTGCTTTTCTGTATTCAACCAAACTTTGAACTCATTCAACAATTCATGAAATTGAATTTTATGAATGATGTTTTCTACTTTTTGTTGATGTTCAATGTCTCTAATTAAAGGCCATTCAGATTCAAGATGAGGAATCATTTCAGCACCAATTGATAGAATTCTACTTTCTATAATACTGGCAACCTCGGGATCATCATCCTCAAGAAGGGTTATTAAAGATTTAATTTCAGATTCAGAAAGCATATTATTTTGCCTTTTTTGCTGCTGATTTTTTTGCTGCCGTTTTCTTAGCCGCAGTTTTTTTAACTGCAACCTTTTTAGGTGCTGTTTTATTTGCTGCTTTAGAACTCGATTCAGATTTTCCTTCAGCTTTAATAATTTCTATAACATCCGAATACTTTAATTCATCAGCCTTTTGAGTTTTAGGAATTTTGAAATTATCCTTACCCCTAGAAATATATGGACCCCAACGACCGTTTAAGATTTTTACATTTTCATCTTCAGCAAAAATCTTAATCAGTTTATTAGCATCACTAATTCTTTTTGTTTCAATTAATTCAATTGCTCTTTCAGAAGTAATTGCAAATACATCATCTGTTTTAGGGATAGAAATAAACTTGCTATCATGCATGATATAAGGACCAAATCTTCCTATTGCTGCTTTCATGTCTTTGCCTTCAAAATTGCCAATTACACGAGGTAATTTAAACAAATCCATGGCTTCAACTAAAGTAATAGTTTCAATTAATTGTCCTGATCTTAAGCTTGCATATCTTGGCTTTTCTTTACCTTCTTCGCTATTTTCTCCAATTTGTGCAAAAGGTCCAAAACGTCCAACTTTAACATAAACAGGTAATCCCGATTCAGGATCATTTCCCAATAATCGTTCTGCATTTTGACGTTCAGCAGTTTCACTGGTTTTAGTTACCCCAATATGAAATGGACCATAAAACTTTTCAATCATTTTATTCCAAACCAATTGTCCTGAAGCTATTTTATCAAACTCTTCCTCAACACTGGCAGTAAAGCCATAATCCATAATTTGTTCGAAATGTTTACTTAAAAAATCAGTAACCAACATTCCGATATCACTTGGGAATAATTTAGATTTTTCACTTCCAAATTTTTCAGATTTTTCTTCCCTGCTTATTTTCTCTTTTTCTAAAGTTAAAACAACAAAAGGACGGTCTTTACCTTCTCTATCCTCTTTTATAACATAACCTCTTTTTTGAATAGTTGAAATAGTTGGAGCATAAGTTGATGGACGACCAATTCCCAATTCTTCCATTTTTTTAACCAAACTAGCCTCAGTATATCTGGCAGCAGGACGAGTATAACGTTGACTGGCTTCCATATTCTTGAGCAACAATTCTTCACCTTTATTTAAAGGAGGGAGCATTTTACTATTTTCATCATCTCCTTCTTCATCGGTACTTTCAAGATATACCTTTAAGAATCCATCAAACTTAAGAACTTCACCTGTTGCCAATAATGTTTCAGGTAAACCTGAAATTGAAACTGTAGCTAATGTTCTTTCTATTTGAGCTTTTGCCATTTGAGAAGCAATGGCTCTTTTATAAATTAAGTCGTATAAACGTTTTTCCTGGTTTGTACCATCTATCTCTACGTTTTCGAAATAGGTAGGACGGATTGCTTCGTGAGCTTCCTGAGCACTATCGTTTTTAGTTGTATAGCGCATAGGGCGACTATATCTCTCTCCGAAAGTTTCAGTGATATGTTTTTTAGCTGCACCAATTGCTAATTCAGATAAATTAACACTATCAGTACGCATGTATGTAATCAATCCGTTTTCATACAATTTCTGAGCAATACTCATGGTAGTACTAACACCATAACCAAGTTTTCTACTAGCTTCCTGTTGTAAGGTTGAGGTTGTAAAAGGCGGAGCAGGTGTTTTTTCAGCCGGTTTAACTTCTAGATTTGAAATATTGAATTTAGCACCGGTACATTTTTCAAGAAAAGCCTGAGCTTCTGCTTCTGTTTCAAAACGTTTAGCCAATTCAGCATCCATTTGTTTGCCACCAACATTAAATCTGGCAATTACTCTAAATGCAGATGTTGTATTGAATGAATTGATTTCTCTTTCTCTATCAACAATAAGTTTTACTGCAACAGATTGTACCCTTCCGGCAGAAAGATTTGCTTTAACCTTTTTCCATAAAACAGGTGATAGTTCAAAACCAACCAATCTATCTAAAACACGACGAGCTTGTTGAGCATCAACTAAATTTCTATCAATTCCTCTTGGATTTGCTATAGCTTTAACAATTGCAGGTTTCGTGATTTCATGAAAAACGATTCTTCTTGTTTTTGCATCATCTAATTTCAACACCTCACTAAGATGCCAACTAATGGCTTCTCCCTCGCGGTCTTCGTCGGATGCTAACCAAACTATTTCAGCCTCCTTAGATAATTTTTTCAACTCAGCAACTATTGCCTTTTTATCATCACTCACTTCATAGGAAGGAGTAAAATTATTTTTCACATCAATGGCTTCATCACCTTTGGCCAAATCTCTGATATGACCAAAACACGATTTCACCGTAAAATCCGAACCCAAAAACTTTTCGATTGTTTTTGCTTTTGCCGGTGACTCAACTATTACTAAATTCTTCGCCATCTTTCTCTTTTTTTTCTATTCTAACACGTTTCTTCTATCTGCAAAACAACAGCAAGTTCTGAAAAATCAAAATTTATGTCGTTAATTCTTATCCTTTACTTATGAAAAGAAAGGTGATTTTATACCTAAAATTCTATTAAAAAAGACAGTTTTACTGTCGATTTGCAAAAAAGGCTACTTTTTTTAGAAGTAGCCTTTTTTGCTGTGTTAATTTTTTATTACCCTATGATTTATGATGCCTTCGCTGGTTTTCATTTGAAGCAAATAAATCCCCGGCGCCCAATTTTGAGTATTTATTTCAATTTCTTGGTTACCGATATTCATAAATTTATTTTCAGACAAAATTATTTTTCCGTCGATATCAAAAAACTCTAATGTTATATCCTGATTTTGGGAATTCCTGAAAATCAATGTTGATTTATCATTACTTGGATTAGGATAAAAATTAAACCCTAAATTTTGTTTTAATTCATCTGAAATTCCAGTCGGTTCAGCAATTGAAAATTCATCAACATAAATATTGTTTCCTCTTAATGAACTTAATTCAAATCTGATTCTACAATTTTTGTATGTTTTATAGGCTGATAAATCTATAGTAATTTTTTTCCATTGAGAAGGACCACTTGGAACAAATTCAGTTGTAGATAAATTTCCGGTTTCCATCTCTGCAGTTGAATAGGTTTTCACTAATTCTTCTGTTCTACCAAAATTATCAGAAATATAAATTCTTAATCTGTCATTACTTGCTGAAATTCTTTTGGCATAAGCTAAATAAAAGCTCAAACTCGGTGAACTTAATCCGGAAATATCAATACTCGGTGAACAAAAAGCATTTCTTAAACCACCTAATCTGTTGTTTAATAAATTTCTGGCTCTCATAGCGCCATTTCCTGAAAAAGCAGCTGTTGCCGATATGTTCCAACCACTATCACCAGGACTTGTATAATTTTCAGTAGTCCAACCTGAACCATTCACTTCATTTGAATTAAAACCAAAAGTATATGGTGCTTTTTTAGTTGATGCAGTTAAAGGCTTATAAGTACCATCTGTATTTAATCCAGCAGCAGCTAAATTAGAAGTGCTATAAGATAAAGCTCTAAATGCTGTCATTGATGCATCTGCTCTGGCCTTCTGACCGCTCGTATACATGTTCATACAAGTTCCATCAGCATAATCCATATAATTTTTCACCAAATCAGGTAATTCAGGAACATCATTTGTACAAGAATTTCTGCTTGAAGGGCAACCTGAAGTTGAGCTTTCAACCGGAGGTGTATCACAAACCTGGTCACCTTGACTAGCACAACTTGCGCTTGTATTACCTACACATCCACCTTGAAACGGATGATACAAACCAACCCAATGTCCAACTTCATGTGTCAATGTTCTTCCAGCCTGATCCGGTTTTCCAATCTCTATCAAACCAGCTTGATCAGCTCTTAAAACAACGCCATCTGTACCGGCACTTGTATTCAACATAAATGGAAACTGAGCATAACCCAAAACAATTGAATTAGGATCTCCTGTCGTGTTTTGAATCGTGTTAACAATCCAAACATTTAAGTATTTTTTTGCATCCCAAATAGATAAAGATTTAGTATTATCTCTTGCATTATCGGTAGCAGGGCTATATAATCTGTTTACACCAGAAGTAGGATTACCGTTTGGATCATACTGTGCAAGTCTGAATTCATATTCCATGTCAACAGCTTTTGCATCTGTGCTGGTTCCTCCGTTTGTTCCTGCCTTTTTTCTAAAATCTTCATTCAAAATCCGAATTGCATCTTGAATTTGTTGTTGAGAAATATTTTCAGTTCCCCACTTATGAATTACATGAAATACAACCGGAATATATCGAACAACACCTGCTTTTCTAAGATTATTCTGAGCATTTCTAATTTGATAATTGCTCAAATCTTCAAAAGTTTTTAGTTCAGGATTTTTTGAAACCATCTCAGCATAATGCTCATCAGTTAAACATGGTGCTTTTTTTTGGGCATCTGCCTGAATAATAAAAAGACTCAAAAGAGCCACTAATATAAATTTCTTCATTGGGTGAAATATAGTCATTAATATATATCAAAAAAACGTTTTAAGGCTTGTATCTGATTTGAAGGTCGGTTTAAGATATGATTAACCAAACAAATAGATGCCATTGCTTCTACAATAGGAACAGCTCTTGGTACAACACATGAATCATGACGGCCATTTACCTGCAAATCAACCTCTTCCAAGTTGGAATTTACAGTTTTTTGCAATTTCGAAATACTTGCCACCGGTTTAAATGCTACTCTAAATTCAATATTTTGGCCATTTGAAATTCCTCCCTGAATACCTCCACTGTGGTTTGTTTTAGTAGAAATTTGTCCGGAATTTGACATAAATTCATCATTCTGTTTAGACCCAAATTGCTTGGTTCCTTCAAAACCTGAGCCAATTTCAAAGCCTTTTACAGCATTTATACTTAACATAGCTTTTGCTAAATCTGCCTGTAATTTATTAAAAACTGGTTCTCCTAAACCCACAGGAACTGAAGTACAAATACAACTTATAATACCTCCAACCGAATCTCCTTCTGCTTTTGCCAATTCTACTTTTGCTAACATTGATTCATACAAATCTTCATATCCGCATCTTAGGATATTGGATTCAGCAAATTCAAAATTTAATCCATCATAATTTGATTTTTCAACTCCGCCAATTCCACTGACAGCCGCTTGAATTTTAATTCCAAATTCATTTAAAATCATCTTGGCAATTGAACCTGCCAATACTCTTGCCACTGTTTCTCTTGCCGATTGTCGGCCACCTCCCCTATGGTCTCTAAAACCATATTTTTCCTGATAAGTAAAATCAGCATGTGAAGGACGAAAAACGTTTTTTAAATCATTATAATCTGATGAACGCTGGTCTTTATTTCTAACAATTATTGCTATTGGTGTACCCAATGAAATACCATCAAACACACCACTTAAAATCTCAAATTCTTCAGTTTCATTTCTTTGGGTTGATATACTGGATTGACCGGGTTTTCTTCTTTCTAAATCACTTTTTATTAATGAATAATCGATTTTTAAACCGGCAGGACAACCATCAATAACAACGCCAATTGCAGCACCATGACTTTCACCAAATGTGCTTATTTTAAACATATCTCCAAAAATACTTCCTGCCATATTAAACTAATTCGAGTTTAGTTAAGCCGATATTTAAGGCCTCTTCCCAAAAACTTGGAAACGACTTATCAACCCAATGAACCTCATTCAAAGATATATTTTTGAATTGAAATGCTAACATCGCATAAGCCATCACCATTCTATGGTCTTTAGCAGTATTAAAGATGAAATCAGTTTCATCATCTGTATTTGAAATTAAACTGATGCTTTCTGAATCAAATAAAAGTTCCCAGTTTAGTTTTTTTAAATGAATAACTAATTCATCCAAACGTTTACTTTCTTTATAGTTTAATTTAGATAAACCAATGAATTCCGTAGAGAAATTCTGACATGCTGCAACACATACCAAAGCAGGAACTAAATCAGGATTTTGTCTACAATCGAATTTCGAATTAACTTCGATTAATGTTGGATTAAAACTAATTTCAATCCCATTTTCACGAAATTCAGTTTTCACTCCAAATTTTTCCATTAAACCAATTAAAGCTGAATCTGCTTGAATACTTTTTGAAAAAAGATTATTAAGGATGAGTTTGCCTTTTTTTTGAAGAGCCATTGCTTCATAAAAAAATGCAGCTGAACTCCAATCAGACTCTATTGTATAATTAGGATTGTATATAAAATTTGTTGAAGCAGGATAAACTACAATTCGGTTTTCAGAAAGTTCCGTTTTAATACCAAAATTATTTAATACATCAATAGTCATCTTATTATAGGATGCCGAATCTGAATTTGGATTCCAGATGAAACTACTCTTGTTTTCTAAAAAAGGTGAAACTAGAAGAACTGCACTTAAAAACTGACTACTTTGGGTATCATCAATTAATAAATCTTGAGCAGGATTTAATCTTTTACCCCGAATTTTCAGTGGAGGAAATCCTTCATTTTTAAGATATTCAATATCAGCACCTAATTCACGTAATGCATCAACTAATGATGATATCGGTCGATTTTTCATTCTTTCATCACCATCCAAGATTTTACAAACACCTGGTAAACATGAAAAGTAAGCTGTTAAAAAACGCATACAAGTTCCTGCATTTTTAACATAAATCAGTTCATTTTCTGATGAAATTGAATCCAACATGATTAGCGTATCATCAGCATTTGATAGATTTTCAATTTTAACATTGAAGTTATTATTGAAATTCTTCAACAAAGCTTGAATGATTAAAGCTCTGTTACTGATACTTTTTGATGCAGGTAAATTTATGATGGAATCAAATTCCTTTTCTGATGCATTTACTTGCCAAGTACTCATTTTTTTAGGATAGGTAATATTGAATTGAATCTAAAATAGTTTGGTCGGTACAAGTAATATCAATTTTAGATTTTCCAATTTTTTTCAGAAGGCTAAAATTGATTTGTCCATTTTGATTCTTTTTATCGTTTCGCATGTATTGTAAGAGCAATTCCATGTTAAATTGATTTTTATAAACAGGAAAACGATTAATAAAAAACGACTTAATGTTTTCAAGTTCACTCTGTGAAATCCATCCTTTATTCATACTCAACCAGGCTTCACAAATTATTCCAATTGCAACTGCTTCACCATGTTTAAGTGGTTTTTTATCATGTATTAAACTGAATGTTTCAAAAGCATGCCCAATGGTATGGCCAAAATTGAGTGATTTTCTGATATCTTTTTCCAAAGGGTCCTTTTTCACGATTGCAACCTTAATTTTAATCGATTGATAAATTAATGGATTTAAAAGTTCCAAGTTGTTTTCATCTGTACTTTGTAATTTATCCCACAGTTTTTTATCGTCAATTAAACCATGTTTACAAAGTTCAACAAAACCATTTTTTAATTCTGATTTTTCAAGAGTTTTAAGGAAATCCGGATAAATAAAAATTGAAGTTGGATGTTTAAATAAACCAACCACATTTTTATGTGAATCCATATCTAATCCTTGTTTCCCTCCTACTGAAGCATCAACCATAGCCAAAAGAGTTGTTGGAATATTAATAAAATCTATCCCTCTTTTGTAAGTAGCAGCAACAAAACCGCCTAAATCAGAAAGCACTCCACCACCTAAATTAATTAAAACGGCGCGTCTGTCTGCGAAATTTTCTTGTAAACTTTCCCAAACTTTTGATGCAGTTTGAATATTTTTACTGGCCTCTCCTGATTTAATTTCAATAGTAATTGTATCAACCAAATAAGAACTTAAAATTGGCCAACAATACTTTTTTGTGTTTTCGTCGATTAAAACAAAGACTTTAGAATAAGACATTTCTATCAGTGTTTCAGAAAGTTGCTCCAAAACATCGTTTCCAAAATAAATCTTATATTCTTTTGTGAAAATTTCTTTCATTTAACTGCTAATAGTAATATACTTTTGCGCTGCCAAATTACGGCTTTTTATAATTTAATCATGTTTGTTTATTAAAGAATTTACAATATGGAAACTTTAGATTTTAATAATACAGAGGTTGCTTTTAAAGCGAAATCGGATGGAGAATTAAGAAATTCTCACTTTTTGTTTAAAGCAATTGGATACAATTGGTTGGTTCAGGTTGGTCCGGCAATGGTTAATGCCTGCTTTGCTATACATCTTCCAATTAAAGGATTAATTAAAGCAACTGTATTCAAGCAATTTTGTGGTGGTGAAAGCATAAACGACTGTGAATTAGCTATGAACAACATGCATAAGTATGGAGTTGGAACTATTTTAGACTATTCAGTTGAAGGTGAAGAAGATGAAAAAGTATTTGAAGAAACTTCTGAGGAAATCATAAGAACCATTAAAAAAGCTGCTGGTGATAAGAGAATTCCTTTTAGCGTTTTTAA
>JBMLOK010000280.1:0-2029 GCA_049243005.1 Bacteroidia bacterium
CCTGCTTCCAGTTTTACATGAGAATTGATTTGATAAGCCAAGCCCGGTTGAAACTGATATCCTAACAAGGTTCTGCCCAATTCTATTTCATTAAAATATTCGGTATTTCTGAAATAGGTATTGGTTTTTAATATGAAAGAAAATTTACCTGAATCATTTTGATGGACTTCAATTTTATCTGATAAAACCTCATTGTTGATTTGAGCATGCAGGTTTCCCCACAAGCACAAACAAACAAGAATCGAAATCCAGTTTTTCATGATTTATAAATCCATGGCTTTAGAAACCAGTTCAGCTACATCTAATACCTGAACTTCTTGTTCTTTGTTATGATGTTTAATGCCATCACGTAACATGGTCATACAAAACGGACAAGCTGCAGCAACTACTCCGGCTTGGGTTTCAAGCATATCATCAGCTCTTTCCAAGTTCACTTCTTTGCTCCCGTTTTCAGCTTCTTTAAACATTTGCGCACCACCGGCACCACAGCACAAACCATTGGCTTTGCTGCGTTTCATTTCAACCAAAGCAGCATCAAGTTTTTGAATCACTTCACGAGGAGCTTCATAAACACCATTTGCTCTTCCTAAATAACAACTATCATGATAGGTAATTTTTTGTCCTTTGAAAGCCCCACCCTGAATACTGATTTTACCTTTCTCCAATAATTCATTAATCAGTGAAGTATGATGAATTACTTCATAATTACCACCTAAAGCAGGGTATTCGTTTTTAAGGGTATTAAAGCAATGCGGACAAGCAGTTACAATTTTCTTCACCTCATAAGCATTCATGGTGGTGATGTTTTGCATAGCCATCATTTGGAAAAGAAATTCATTTCCTGCTCTTTTTGCTGGATCACCAGTGCAGGCTTCTTCAGTTCCTAAAATGGCAAATTTTAAACCTGCATGATGTAATATTTTGGCCACTGCTTTGGTGATTTTTTGTGCTCTTTCATCAAAACTTCCGGCACAACCTACCCAGAATAAAATCTCGGCAGTTTCGCCATTGGCAGCCAATTCGGCTAATGTTCTTACTTTGAATTCACTCATTTTATTGGAATCTGTTTAGCAAATTAATTTCAAATATATTTATATAAAACTCTTCTTATTTTTTGTTGATGAGATAGCCAGCACCTGGGCGGTTATTTCCACTTAAATTTTGTTGTTCTCCATTTACCTTAAATGAGATACTCTCATTATTATAACAATCACAACATCCGCCACCAAAATCGCCTTTAATGATTATTTCTGAAACCAATAAATCAACGTTTCCTATACTATTAAAAACTCGATAGGAACAAGTGTCTTGGAAGGTTTTTACTTCTGTTGCTCTATAATTATTAATCACAAAGCTCGATTCAAAAAATTGGTCATATCTAATCAACTTTGAAGTATCGACAACATTACCCGATTTATTGAGTTTGATTAAAATGGCATTTTCTATTTCACTTCTTTTAAAACCATTGGTACTACTTGAATCTAAATTAAAACCTAATACTATTGATGTACCAAAATTATCTGAACAATCACACCTTATATGCATACAGCAAGAACTTAGCTGCATAGTAAGTGCAATGATTGCAAGAACAGAAATGCTTTTTATTTTTTTCATTTTTTCTGATTAATCAGAATTGAATTGTTATTACTGAATTTATATAAGAGTAATTAAACTTCCTGTGTCCAGTTGGCTCTGTCCATAGGACTAAATTGCCAAGGAGCTTGGTTGTTTTCGAGGTTGTTGAACATGCTATTCAAAGAAGCAGGAGCAGAAGACTGTTCCATTACTTTGAATCTTCTCATTTCAACAATAATTTCCATAGGGTTGATGTTCACCGGACAAGCTTCAACACATGCATTACAGGTATTACAAGCCCATAATTCTTCTTCGCTAATTAGTGTATGAAGGTTTTTATTATCATCTACAAAACTTCCGTTTTTATCAATGTTTTTACCAACCTCTTCCAAACGATCACGGGTATCCATCATGATTTTTCTTGGAGAAAGTAATTTGCCTGTTTGGTTCTGCG
>JBMLOK010000281.1:0-2253 GCA_049243005.1 Bacteroidia bacterium
GCAGTTTAAGTGGAAATTTAAGTCATTGGCATTTAGATTTTGTTCGCTTTGATAAAGGTAGAAGGAAAAATGATGCTTATAATGATGTTTCATTAACCAATACACCTCCTGTAAGATTAGGAATGTATTCATCAATGCCTTGGAAACATTATCAGGCAAATAAACCTAAGTATGGCAATGATTCTGTGAGTTTAAGATTTGTAAACCACGATCAACAAACCTACTTATTGGATTATTTTAGAACAATCACCAATCCGGAAGGAAGTAATATCGAACAGTTTAATAATGTAAGTAATATCCTGTTTAGAAGTGATACTGTAGTAAAATTCAATAGACCATTTGCATTCTCAAGTTCTTTTGGTTCGGCTGATAGTTTGGTGTTTAATACAACTTATAAAATTGGCTTATCAAGTAGTCAGAAAGATGCCATTTCTTCAAATGATACTTTTTCTGTGCCAACAATTTTTAGCAATTATTTAGCTTATGATGATGGTACTGCTGAAGGAGGATATGGAATCAAAAACAAAACAAATAGTGGCGCTGCTTTAAAATATGTTTTAGAAGTTCCTGATACTTTATATGGAATGTATGTTTTCTTTAATCAGAGTGAAAGTAATGTAAGCAATCAATCATTTAATCTAAAGGTTTGGAAATCTATTTCAAGAGTAATGGAACCTGCAAATGATGATGTTTTGTTGTATAAATCTGCTGACTTAAAACCGGTTTATGGCAATAAAGTCAATGGATTTGCTGCATTTAAAATTGAACCACCCATTGCATTAACCGATAGTTTTTATATTGGCTGGGAGCAAGCTCAGGCTTATGTTTTGAATATTGGTATGGATAAAAATTATCCTTTTGGCATCAATAGAAACATGTTTTTTAAACAAGATGGACAATGGTATCCATCAGAAATGACAGGTGCTTTGATGATGCGTCCAATTGTTGGAAAATGGATTGATTTACCTGCTTCAATTAGTGAAAATCAAAATATAAATACAGAAAAGTTCAGTGTTTACCCAAATCCTTCAAACGGAAAATTCAAGATTAATTCAATCAAAAATGAAGAGTTTCTTGTTAAACTTTATGATTTATCAGGAAGGGAATTAATTCAAACAGAAACCCAAGAAAAAGAAGTTGATTTAAACGGATTTAATTTTGGCGTTTATTTGTTGAAAATTGAATCGAAACAAAGCGGAAATACAAGTGTTTTAAAAATAATAATACAACCCTAAAAATTATATGGAAGATATCAGTGTATCAGAATTAAAAGAAAGAATGGATAAAGGTGAAAGTCTTAATATTTATGATGTAAGAGAATTACATGAATATGAAGAGTTCAATATTGGTGCAAAACTTATTCCTTTAGGAGAATTGCCAGGCAGAACATTAGAATTGGAAGCATTGAAAAATGAAGAAATTATTCTTCATTGCAGAAGTGGTGCAAGAAGTGGAAATGCAAAAATGTATTTAGAAGATTTAGGTTTTACCAAAGTGAGAAACCTTTTAGGAGGAATGTTAGCTTGGAGAGATAAATTTGGTGCTTAATTTTCATGTTTGAATCAAAAAGATTTCTATTTAAAAATGGATGGCTGAAATTAATTTTTTGGCCATTTGTTTTTATAATGATTTTGGAGTCGGTTTTTTGTAATGAACCCAAAACAAAAACAGCCGAATTTCTGAATCATGATACATCAGTGCATTATGTTGGGATAGAAGCATGCCGCTCTTGTCATGCAGATATTTATAATAGTTTCATTCAAACAGGCATGGGGCAATCATTTGCTCCGGCAACTCGCACTAAATCTTCAGCAAAATTCAATCACCAGAAACCGGTTTTCGATAAAAAATTAGGCTTTTATTATTTGCCTTTTTGGATTGGTGATTCACTTTATATCAAAGAATTTAGTCTGCAAGGAAAAGATACAAATCACCAAAGAATAGAAAGAGTTGATTATATCATAGGTTCCGGTCAACATACCAATTCTCATTTGGGATTTAGAAATGGTTATGTATTCCAATTGCCATTAACTTGGTATGCACAAAAACAACAATGGGATTTACCTCCGGGATTTGAAGGCGGGCGAAATGTGCGCTTTTCAAGAGAAGTAGGCATGGAATGTATGAGTTGTCATAATGCTATGCCTAAAGCTGATGAATCTGCTATTAATAAGTTTATATCCATTCCAAATGGCATTGATTGTGAAAGGTGTCATGGTCCGGGAGAATTACATGTAAAAGAAAAATTGGCCG
>JBMLOK010000282.1:0-1495 GCA_049243005.1 Bacteroidia bacterium
CAGAAAATCAGAATTAAAAGAAATAGCAAATTTCATTCTTGAACAGAAAAAACAACATCTTCCTTCCAACTTACTTTTTGTATGTACAAGCAATTCTCGTAGAAGTCATATGGCACAGGTTTGGGCACAAATTGCTTCTTATTATTATGGGATCGATAGTGTGTTTACCTTTTCAGGTGGTACAGAACAAACACGAGTAAATATCAATGCCATTGAGGCTTTTCAGCGTGCAGGCATCGAAATTTATTCAAACAATCAGGGTGATAATCCATTAAGATATGTTCGTATTGGAGATAAGTGGAATCCTTGGGTAATTTTCTCCAAAAAATATACAGATGCTACCAATCCTAAAACAAACTTCGCTGCAATAATGGTTTGTGCCGAAGCCGATAAAGCTTGTCCTTTTGTAGAAGGTGCTGATTTAAGAATTGGCTTGCCTTATCAAGATCCTAAAGAGTTTGACAATTCTCCATTAAAGGCTGCTAAGTATGATGAGAGATGCAAACAAATTGCAACTGAAATGTTCTTTGTAATGGATATCGTTTCAAAAAGTAAATAGAGTTGATGATATAGTTTAATCTATAAAGTTAAATGCTGATTTAGAGACTTGGGTTTTATTTTTTTCAATTGATTTTTATTAACGATTTCAATTAAATTAAAGCTTTCCTGAATGATAAAAAAAATCATATTTATTCTAGCTTTTTGGGGTTTATTTATAATGAATTCCAACTGCTTTGCAACGAATATTGATTCCTTGTTTTTGTTGAAACCCAAACTTAAACCCTACCAAATTAAATCAATGGAAGGGCGCTCCTTTTTGTATGGAATTGTGAATGCTCCTGCTTACATAAGAAAGTTCTTGTTTCCTTTAAATACTGCTCCTTCAGCCTTAAAGAATTATTTCGAAAAACAAAAAGTGACAATCAAAAACTTACCTATTGTTAATCCCAATGATACCAATCAGGTTATAATAAACATTGTTGGTGATATCATGTGGATTCGAAACAATTGGCTTGATTTTATGGATACAGCGGTTCAGCGTAAAATCAATCAGAGCGATTTGTTTATTGGTAACTTGGAAACAATTATCGATACCACTAAAGACATCAATAAATTTTGGTTTGATTATAGAACTTATAATTCTGATAAGAACCTGATTCATTTTTTACCTCCAAATAAAACGATGCTTTCCCTAGCAAATAACCATAGTTTAGACAAAGGTTTCGTTTCACTTTTAAATACAAAATTACTATTAAATAATCGTGCAATTTTAAACAATGGAATTAAAGATATAGATGATAAAATGTACACATCATTTACTTCAAAAGGAATTAAAATTGGCTTTTATGCATGTACATGGGGAGTAAATAATCCAAAGGCAAAAGACCAAGAAAAAATTCATATTCAAACAGGAATTGCGCCTTATAACAATAGTTCTGTAATTCAAATTCAGGAGATTCAACAAGCACTTCAGCAAATGCATAAAGATGGAATT
>JBMLOK010000283.1:0-2235 GCA_049243005.1 Bacteroidia bacterium
AAGATTTTCTAATTAAAAATTGAATTGAATTATTGGTTTGAAGAATACTTTTAACTCCTGAATTTGAATTCGCTGATAATTCAAAACTCTTATTGATTTCGGGGAATGAGTTCTGCTCGTTCAAATTGTTAAAAACACCTCTAAAAATGGGGTCATTTAATTCAACTTTGTTTACTATAAAATTTCCCGTTTTTAAGCTGCCATAATTAACACCATGTTTTGTTGAAAATTCATTGTAACCGGTTTGCTCTAAATTAGGTAGAACAACAACAATTCCGCCATCTTTAGCAAATCGTTCCAATTCATTAAACAAACCTGAAGAAATTGTTTTTAATCTATCAATGATGATTAATTGATAGCTATTAAAATCAGAATATTTTAAGTTTCTAACTTGACTTTTTTGAAGTTTATAAGTAGCATCTAATTGGTATAATTGAGAAAATGCCGGATTAGGATTATCCTCATAAATTTGAAGAATATTGGCTTCATCACTCACTTTAAAAGTAAAGTAATATTCATCATCAAAAGAAACAGGATAATCTGTAATTTTTATGGAAGCCTGATGCCAGTTTCCATCATTAATCTGTAAAGGAAAATCAATGATTTCACTAGAAGAACTTTTACATGAAAAGGTTTGAATTGCCTTTTGGTTTCCATCTAAAATTAATGATACAGATTGATTTTCTATATCGTTTTTAGAGCCATTTTTGAGTTTAACTTTTATGGTAAAAAGCTGATTCTTTTTTACAATCGGGTCGGTAAACCAAACAGAATCAACCCAAACATTTGCAGAATTTTCAGGTAATAGCGGCAGGTACTTAATAGATAAATTTGAATCTAATTGAAACTCATTTATTTTGGCTTGAGATTCTTGTGCATCACCAATCCAATAAGCGATTGAACCATTTTCTGATTGTGATTTCTGACGAGCAAGAATTTGGTTAAAGGATTTTGATTGGGTAGAAATTTTAACTTCATCAATCAAATTTAAAACATCTTTTTTATTGTAATTTATTCTATGTTTTGATTCAAAATTATTGCTTAGAATTTGATAAGAACGAGAATCACCATAAGCATTTATAATAGTTCTGGCTTTATTTTTAGCTTGTTCAAGAAGTTCAGCATCTTTGCCTTTGGCATTCATTGAAAAGCTATTATCAATATAAATAAAAACGGGAGCATTTGATTTTGCAGCAGAACTTCCCTTTGGTAAATAAGGATTAGCAAAAGCAAAAATTAAGGCTGATAAAGCTAATAACCTAAGCAATAAAATGAGGTAATGTTTAAGCTGACGTTGCTTTTTATTTTGTTGAAGAATTTGTTTGAGAAATCTTATATCAGAAAAGACTAACTTTTTGGGGCGTCTGAAATTAAACAAATGTATCACAATAGGAATTGACAGAAATCCTAAAGCGTATAAAAATGATGGGTTAATGAACTGCACAGCGCAAAATAGGTTCTTTCAGTTAATTTTTACAAGTGAAATAGCTGAATGTTAAATTCAAATGGCAACAAATTATATCTCAGAAACCTCTATATGACCATTTTTTGTTTTACAATTAAAGAAATCAAAATATATTCACAGCAAATTAAATTGTAGAAATTTTAATAAAAGTAACAATGAAAGGTATAATTTTTACTGAATTTTTAGACATGGTTGAGAAGAAATTTTCAATTGATACGGTTGACAAAATTATAGAATCATCGAATTTAGCCAGTGGAGGAAGTTATACATCTGTAGGCACATATCCGCATACTGAAATGGCCGAATTGGTAGTAAATTTAGGTAGAGAAACCGGAATTCCTGTTAAAGATTTATTGATAGCTTTTGGAAATTATTTATTCAACAGATTGGCTGTTTTGTATCCTAGTTTTGTAGTTTTTGAAAATGGTTTGTTATTTTTTCTTGAAAGTATTGAAAACCATATTCATATTCAAGTTAGAAAACTTTATCCTGATGCAGAACTTCCACAATTTAATACCAAACGCATTCACGAAAAGAAATTAGAAATGATTTATGTAAGTGAAAGACATTTAGGTGATCTTGCAGAAGGATTATTAATGGGAGCCATTGAATTTTTTAAGCAGGAAGCCTCTTTAAAAAGAGAAAGACAATTGGATGAAACAATTAAGTTTACAATTGAGTTAATATAAGTAATTGAGCAACGAAGAAGAAATATGGAAAAAACGACTTGAACGGGAAAGGAACGCCCGTAAACAAGCCGAAAAGTTGCT
>JBMLOK010000283.1:2335-4401 GCA_049243005.1 Bacteroidia bacterium
AAATTAGAATTAGAAGAAACTGAATTCGATTTATCTCAAACACTTTATGAAGTTTTAGATATTCTTAGTTCAAAAGCTAATGAGAAAAAAATTGAACTTCTTCTTAAATACGAACCTAGTTTACCCAATTCTTTAAAAGGTGACCCAAATAGGTTAAAACAAATACTTTTAAACCTTGGAAGTAATGCCATCAAGTTTACAGAAAAAGGAAAAGTAATTATTGAAGTTAAACTAATTAAATCTACGAAGAATCATAGCATTTTAAAGTTTGAGATAAGCGATACCGGAATTGGAATTCCTGAGGATAAAATTAAACTACTTTTTAATCCATTTACTCAGGCTGATGCCAGCACCAACAGGAAATTTGGAGGTACAGGATTAGGTTTATCTATTTCTAAAAAATTAGTAGAAATGATGAATGGAGAAATCGGTGTTGACAGCACTCCAGACCGAGGTTCAACATTTTGGTTTACTACTAAATTTAAAACTAAAAATAAGCAACAATCTACAATTGATGGCCCTCCTGTTTTGTTTGTTGATTATGAAGCAATATGCATTGATTCAAATGAAGAAGCCAATGATGAATTGATTAAACATTTGAATGCTTGGAACATCAAAGCAGAAAAAATTGAATCGGTTTCTGCATTACAAAAAATGAAAATCAATCCTAATACGATTTTGATTTTAGGTAATGAAAGTGAAGAAAATTTTTTAAATGAATTAGTTGAAACGGATTTACAAAACAAATTTGTTTTAAAAATCTTTTTATCAAAAATCAGGACAACAAAAATTATTGAACTTGCTAAAATGAATCATTTTGATTCTATCATATTCAAGCCGTTAAAGTTCAGACAAATTCAGCTTGAGTTAAGTGCTTCCCTAAATACGATTAGCGAAAAATCAGAAACTGAAAAGAAAGAAAAAGTATCAGACCATAAAAGTCAAACTGATATACAAATATTGATTGTAGAGGATAATTTAATCAACCAAAAAGTTGCATTAGCCTTACTAAATAAATTTGGATATAAAGCACAAACTGCAGATAACGGACTAATCGCATTGGAGAAAATGAAACAACAAAAGTTTGATTTAATTTTCATGGATTTTCAAATGCCTGAATTAGATGGATATGAAACTACTGGCAGAATCAGAAACGGTCAATCTGGAATTTGTTCTCCAAAAATTCCTATTATTGCCATGACAGCAAATGCCATGAAAGGTGATCAAGAAAAATGTCTGATTGCCGGCATGAATGATTTTCTGTCGAAACCTATTATACCTGCAGAATTGGAAGAATTATTGCAGAAATGGGTTGATATCATTCAACAAAAAAAATAAAATGAATATAGATTTAAGCGGGAAAAACGCATTGGTTTGCGGAAGTACCAAAGGAATTGGATTTGCCATTGCAAAACAATTTGCTCTATTAGGAGCCAATGTAACTTTAATGGCCAGAAATGGTGCTTTATTAGAAAGAGTTGTTAGAGATTTAGACACTGAAAAAGGTCAGAAACACAATTTTTTAGTGGCTGATTTCTCTAAACCTTCAGAAGTAAAAGAGGCTATTCAATCGAAAACAAACTCACATTATTTATACCATATTTTGGTAAACAATAGCGGAGGACCAAGTCCTGGACCACTTGTAAATGCTCGTGAAGAAGAGTTCTTAAATGCATTTAATGCGCACTTGTTAAGTAGTCATTATTTGGTACAAAATGTAGTTGATGGCATGAAACAAAGTGGTTATGGAAGAATCATCAATATCATTTCAACATCTGTTAAAATGCCTTTGAAAGGATTGGGAGTATCAAATACCATTAGAGGAGCAGTTGGCAACTGGAGCAAAACTTTGGCCAATGAATTAGGTCCGATGGGAATTACTGTAAACAATATATTACCAGGCGCAACATCAACCGACAGACTTAGCCAGATTATTGAAGGCAAAGCCATGAAGATGAATGAAAGTGTAGATGAAGTAAGCAAAGAAATGTTGGCTGAAATTCCATTAAATCGTTTTGCCAAACCAGAAGAAATTGCTTATGCGGCAGCCTTCCTTGCATCGGAAT
>JBMLOK010000284.1:0-1936 GCA_049243005.1 Bacteroidia bacterium
AGTTTTTCTTTTTCTTTTTTACTGAATGTTTCTTGTGATTTAGCCATTATAGATTATTAATTGTTTAGTGCTCATTCATTTTTCAGAGCTTAGGCTTTTGTGTGAAGATTCAGCAAATGAAATGTTTGGGTGTGCGAAGGTAGGTTTTTAATCTTAGAAAACTATTTTTTCTTTACATATTGCTTTGATTCTGTGTGAATTTTATAAAAATTCATAAATTAATTTGGATTTTATCATTCAAGTCCTGAAATCCGGAATTTCTTTTTTCCTTTAGAATGTGAATTCAAGATGAATTTTAGATGATGGTTTAAAAGAAATTTCATAAATATCCGCTTGTTTGAAAATCATTTATTTTAGACATTTTAAAATTGATTTATGACTTTGAATGAAGGCAAAGTGAATTAAAAATAGAATCTGGTTTTTCCTGAAAATTCTTTTTATTCTTTTATAAGCTTAATGGTTGTTGTTTTATCATCGGTATTTATTTGTAAAAAATATGGACCAATGGGAATTAAACTAAAATCAATTTCATCGATTTGTTTTCCCTTAAAAATAATATTTCCCAAAATGTCTCTTAGTATAAATACTTCATTTCCAATCGTATTGGTAACTTTTATTTTATAACTAAATGGATTTGGATAAACTATTATTTTAGAATTTTCAAAATCATTTAAGCCTAAAGGATTAGTGCGTTTAATAACAATCGATTTGTCCCAATCATATAATGAAATTAGTATTTGATTATTTTGGTCGATGAGTATTGAAGAAATTGATTCAA
This sequence comes from Bacteroidia bacterium, assembly GCA_049243005.1. Lineage (GTDB taxonomy): Bacteria > Bacteroidota > Bacteroidia > UKL13-3 > UKL13-3 > CAISCU01. The sequence continues at coordinate 779 of JBMLOK010000284.1, forward strand.
GTTTTGTATTTTCAAGCACTACAGATTCATTCCAATCTTTTCCATTCCACTTGCCCAAAATGAAATTGTTTTGCTGATTCCTGAGAAATCCTACTGCTAAAACATTTCCTTCAGAATCACATTTTAGTTCTATTATTGATGCATAACCAATTGTATCAATTGGCAATCCTTCACTTGCTATCCATTGCTTTCCATTCCATTTTGTAATATAACATTGTTTTTTTGCATTCTTAAAGAAACCTCCGGCATAAATATTATCGTTTTTGTCAATAGCTAAAGAGGAAATGCCGTCATTGAAATATCCCGAATCTGCTCCTAATTCAGTCCAATTTAAGCCGTCCCATTTAGCTACAATTAATTTTCTGGAACTGTTCAATAGGTATCCACCGGCATATAAATTTGATTTGTTATCAAAAACAATCGAATTGATTCCTCCACTAAATGTTGAACTGTCATTACCTCCAAGTTCTTGCCATGTATTGTTTTCAAATTTTGCAACGTAAGTTTTTTGGTTTTTGTTTATGAACTGCCCCCCAACATATATATTGTCTGATTCATCAGATGTTATACAAATGATTTTATTGTTGAAAATCCCAATTTTTTCCCAATTTTTCCCATCCCATTTTGCTAGCATTTTTTGTTCACTGAATGGTTTTCCTTTGAAATCAGAGAATTCTCCCGCCACGTATAAATTACCCAGTTTGTCGAAATGAAGTGTTGAGATTGTGGAATTGAATGATGATACATATTTTCCACCAAGTTCTGTCCAACTAGTGCCATCCCATTTGGCTATAAAACATCCTGAATCATTTGCAAAAAAGCCCGCTGCATAAACATTGTTTAAGGAATCGGTTACCATATCATAAATTCTGTGATCGAAATAAAAATCGGAATTATCTTTTAATTCAATCCATTGGGCCTTTGTATTAAAAGTAAGCATTGATATTAAACCTAGAATAAATAATTTATATTCTTTCATTTCTGTTGAAATTTAATTGTTGAACTTGAGTATTTATACTGTTTAAAGTGAACCTTTTTATTCTGAACAATCTAATTCTGTTTATTTTCATTAGTCTAATATAATCAAATTGTTTTTAAAATAATATGCTATAAGTTTTGGGCCTTTATCCGTAAAGTATTTCATTTTACATTTGAAGC
>JBMLOK010000285.1:0-16063 GCA_049243005.1 Bacteroidia bacterium
TAAAACTCACTTGCTTTAATAAAATCTAATAATTCCTTCGAACCTGTTTTTCTGATGTCTTCTTTTATGCCGCTCCACCAACCTTTACCTTGATAAATAAACAAAATATGATCACTCATATCAAAAACACTTTTAATATCATGAGAATTAATAATGGTTGTAATCTGGTATTCTTGTGTGATTTCAGTTATCAGTTCGTCAATTACTCTGGATGTAACAGGGTCTAAACCACTATTGGGTTCATCACAAAATAAGTATTTAGGATTAAGAGCAATTGCTCTTGCAATACCTACCCTTTTTTTCATACCACCACTGATATTGGAAGGATATAAGGCATTTACATTTTCAAGTTTCACTCTTTTTAGACAAAAATTCACCCGTTCTAAAATTTGTTCTTTTGTCCAATCTGTAAACATTCTAAGAGGAAAAGCTACATTTTCTTCAACTGAAAGTGAATCAAATAAAGCAGAACCCTGAAAAAGCATTCCAATTTCTTGTCGTACCTCTTTTTTTTCTTGGTAACCCAATCTAAGAAAATCACGTCCATCAAAACTCAAACTACCTGAATCAGGTTCTACCAATCCAACCATAGTTTTCATCAAAACACTTTTCCCACCGCCACTTGCACCAATTACAAAGGAACATTTACCTTTTTCAAATTTTGCTGATATATCAAACAAAACCTGTCTGCCATCAAACGATTTATTTAAATTCTTTAATTCTATCATTTGTAAAGCATGATTTGTGTAAGAATAAAATCAAAAAAGATAATTGCAATACAACTTTGAACCACAGCTCTTGTACTTGCCCAACCAACTTCTAAAGCACCACCTTCAGTATTATAACCATGTGAAGCTGAAATTGTTGTGATTAAAAAAGCAAATGTAACGGCCTTCGTTAGAGCATAAGTAATGGAAAATCCATCAAAATCCATTCTTAAACCGGTTAAGTATCCATCAACAGTAACAACACCTGATAATGAAACTGATATAATTCCACCTAAATTCGATAAAAACATAGAATAAACCACCAATGCCGGAATAGCAATTAATGCTGCAACAAGTTTTGGTAAAACCACATATTTAGCAGCATTTACGCCCATAATTTCAAGTGCATCAATTTGTTCACTTACCTTCATGGTTCCTATTTCGGAGGCAATATTTCCACCAATTTTACCCGCCATTACAAGGGCGGTTACAGTTGGCGAAAACTCTAAAATATTTGAATCGCGAACAATTCTTCCCAAAACATACATAGGTACTAAACTTCCTATTAATTGGTATCCTATCTGAATAACAGCAACAGCCCCAATAAATAAAGAAATTATTGAAACAATTCCGAATGAATCATTTCCCATTTTATATAAATCACGAACAAATAATTCCCAAAAAATCTTAAACTTCTCTGGTTTACCAATGCTCTTCTTTAAAAATAAAATATAATGTCCAAATTGACTTAAATACTTCATATAATTTGATAATCAAGCTAAAATAAACAACTTTTAAATTGCTATAAGTTCCAAATTAACTAAAGAAAAATGAATTTGGTGCTGAATTTTTTTTTGAAAAATTTAAAACGGGGAAATACAGCACATTCAGATAAATTTGCAGGAATGAAAGAAAAATCGGTTTTGGTTACCGGCTGCACCAAAGGAATTGGTTTAGCAATTGTGAAAGAGTTCGCTTCAAAAGGATTTAATGTGGCCGGATGCGCCAGAAATAAAGAGGAATTAACTTCACTTTTTATGGAATTGAGCAGCAATTTCCCCAAACAAAAATTTTTTATGGAGGTTTGTGATGTAGCAAATATTGATTTACTGAAAATTTTCGCAAAGGATGTGATTACTGAATTTGGAACCATTGATGTTTTAGTAAACAATGCCGGCGTTTTTAAACCAGGAACCATTTGTGAAGAAGATGAAGGTGCTTTTGAACTTCAAATGTCGACAAATGTTGCCAGTGCATATCATTTAACAAGAGCCATCGTTCCTGTAATGAAGGAAAATAAATCCGGTCATATTTTTAATATTTGTTCAACAGCAAGTATTACAGCTTATACCAATGGAGGTTCCTATTGTATCAGCAAATTCGCAATGTTAGGAATGAGTAAAGTTTTGAGAGAAGAGTTAAAAACATATCAAATAAAAGTAAGTTCAGTTTTACCGGGAGCAACTCTTACAAATAGCTGGGCAGGAACAGATTTACCTGAAGATAGATTTATTCCTTCGGAAGACATTGCAAAACTAATTTCAACTGTTCAAGAACTTTCCTATTCTACAAATGTTGAAGAGATTATTATTCGTCCATTAGCCGGCGATATCAATTAAAGAAAAAACTATGAATACTTTTTGCCAAAGCTTGGTTGAATACAAAAGAAGAGAAACTATAGATGTAAAAATCGGGGACCTCTCAATGGGCAGTAATTTTCCTATTAGAATTCAAAGCATGACCACAACTGATACTATGGATACAGCCGGTTCGGTTGCTCAGATTAAACGTATGGTTGAGGCAGGCTGTGAACTGGTTAGACTTACTGCACCAAGTATCAATGAAGCCAAAAATCTTGAAAACATAAAAAAAGCATTAAGAGCCGATGGAATTCATGTTCCTTTGGTTGCTGATATACACTTTACACCTAATGCGGCTGAAATGGCGGCACGTTTAGTTGAAAAAGTTAGAATCAATCCAGGTAATTACGCCGATAAAAAGAAATTTGAAATTTTTGATTATACCGATGAGGATTACGAAGAAGAATTAGAAAGAATCAGAGAGAAATTTGTTCCTCTGGTGAAAATCTGCAAAAACTATGGAACTGCTATGAGAATTGGAACCAATCATGGTAGTTTAAGTGATAGAATTATGAGCAGATATGGCGATACACCTATGGGAATGGTTGAATCTGCCATGGAATTTCTTCGAATTGCCAATGCTGAGAATTTTCATAACATCGTTTTAAGTATGAAATCAAGCAATCCTCAGGTGATGGTGCAAGCTTATCGTTTATTGGTTAAAACCATGAACGATAATAATATGCATTATCCCCTTCATTTAGGTGTTACAGAAGCAGGTGATGGTGATGATGGAAGAATAAAATCTGCTTTAGGAATCGGTGCATTACTTGAAGATGGAATTGGTGATACAATTAGAGTTTCGTTAACTGAAGATCCTGAATTCGAAGTTCCAGTAGCAAAAATGCTGGCTAAAAGGTATGAAAACAGAAATTCACATGCTGAAATCAATCCTAAAATCATTTTAAACGCAGGACTTCCAGTAATTAATGATAGAGAAAATGGCACTTGGAATCCGTATGCATATGCTAAGAGAAAAACCGATGAAACATACAATTTCGGTGGCCATCAAGTACCAAGAGTTATTGCTGATTTAAGTAAAATTCAAACGCTAACACCAACTCAATTATCTGAAATTGGACATGTTTTCAATGAAACTTTAGATAAATGGACCATGTTAGATGTTGGTGCCGATTATGTTTTTCTTGGTGAAAATAAAGCACCATTTATGTTACCAATGGGACTTCAAGCCATTTACAATTTAAAAACTTGGATTGAATTGGTTGATAAACAAAGTGCTTTTCCGTTAATCAACCTTAATGAAATTGAAAACAACAAGATATTTTCATCGACATTAAATTTCATTTCGCTAGATTCCAATGAAATGAATCTGGATAGCTTAGAATTAATTAAAACCATTAAAAATGCTGTTTTAATTGTAAAAGCCGGGCAAGCAGCAAAAATGCCGGAATTACGAAATCTATTTTTCTTTTTAGAACAGAATAATTTCCATCAACCAATTGTCATTCAATCAAAATATGATACCGGATTAGAAGAAGCGATGTTACATACTTCAACTGATGTTGGTAGTTTATTAATAGATGGATTTGGAGATGGAATTATGATTAGTGCTGAAAATTTATCAGCAAAAAGATTAAATGATATTTGCTTTGGAATACTGCAGGCAGCAAGAGTTAGAATAAGCAAAACTGAATACATTAGCTGCCCAAGCTGTGGTAGAACATTATTCGATTTACAAGAAACAACCGCTAAAATCCGCAAACAAACCGACCATTTAAAAGGAATTAAAATTGCTATTATGGGTTGTATTGTAAACGGCCCAGGTGAAATGGCCGATGCTGATTATGGATATGTTGGTTCAGGCCCAGGCAAAATAACTTTATATAAAGGCAAAGAGCTTGTAAAAAAAGGCGTTAACACCGAATTTGCCGTAAACGAATTAATCAATTTAATTAAGGAAAACGGGGATTGGACAGAAATTTCTGAATGATGCAACCCTTTCCAAATTTAACTTGTCTTTTGTCTTGTTAAGGGAAATCCTTATTTTCGACAGCTGATTTAGGCAGAAAATGTAATTATAAAATTGTAATTACTTATTTTTCAGCCACTAATCAAAAATTACTTTTTTATTTAAAAAGTAAAAACTAAGAAAAAACACAAAACTAAATATCAAACAAATGAAAAAACTGTTACTTTCAGCTTTAGCAGTAGTTGCATTAGGAACCGCAACTTTTGCTCAACAAAAAATCGACAACAGCGGGGAAGCTCGTCACAAAGCAATTAAAGACATCAACAATCCTTTCTCTAGAAAAAACCTTGGTAAAGGTGGAACTATGGTTTCTGATTGGTATGATGTAATGGATATCATCGGAAAAAGTAATGTTGGTGCTAACTTACAAGGTTATGTAGATTTCTTGGTAAGTGATTCATTAACAAAATTTGTTGAAGATGATGGAACTATCAGATACGGCGGAACTACTTCTGTTGGACAAGTTTTAGATGCAACTGATGACTTAATCCAATTGACAGACAAACCTGAAAATCAACTTTCACGTTTTGTTAGTTACAAAGTGGATTCAATCATTTTCAGATACTTATACGTTCGTAACGTAGATAAAGTTGATGATGGAATGGGTGGACAAAGAGATGTAGTTGATACAATGTTTGTTACTTACTGGAAAGGTTCTCAATTACGTAGAGCTAATTTCACAGACGGAACTCGTTATGCTATGCCTGTAAATGGTTGGAATTTTGGAAAAAGAATGCCTGCTAACTATTTTGCTATCGATACTATCTTGTTAACAAGCGGTGCTAATGGCGATATGGATACAACTAGAGCAAATAACAATAATGGTGGTTTTGAAAACGCTTGGACTAGCAAATACTACCAATCTGCTGCTCCTGCCGGAATGGAAATCAATGCTAACGGAACTACAAATGATATTTTAGTTGCTTATGCTTGGACTTTCAAATCAGGTGTTCCAGCTGTAACAGGTACTGATACTTCAGTTTTTGTTTACCAAAAAGATCCTGCTACTGCTCCTGCTGGTATGAAAAGAAATAACTATGCTGGTTACGGATTATTCTTAAACGAAGGTTCAACAGGATGGGAAAATACTAAAGCTTACAATACAGCTTTAATGGCTTTAAAAACTTCTTCTTACGCTACTGTTAACGGTTGGGAAGGTTTCATTGCAGGTCAAGCTTTCCAAAGCGAAAGATTTGTAGAAACTTATTTCAAATTAACAGTTACTGGTGATATCGGTGCTGGTATTGAAGATGCTAAAAATGTAGAAATCTCTGGTTTATATCCAAATCCAGCTACTAACAGCACTGCAGTTCGTTTCTCATTAAAAAGCAACAGCAATGTAACTATCAGCATCAATAATATTTTAGGTCAAGAAGTTGCAACTATGGATTTAGGAAAAGTTGCTGCTGCTAAATATGATTACAATGTTGATTTAAGCACATTAACTCCAGGTATGTACACAGTTAGCGTAAAAGCTGGTAACAGTGTTCAAACTCAAAAATTAATGGTTACTGAATAATCAGTTTCCTTTTATATTAAAAAAACTGCCTCCACAAGGGGCAGTTTTTTTTTGTTTATACGTTAACTAAAAATCATGCTAAATATCCTTATAATTTTATCCTGGCTTACATTCTTTAGCACCAACATATCAGTCAATGAAAAACCAATTCAAAGTATTGAAGAAGTAAAACTTGCTAAACTTATCAATTCATACAGAACAAGTAAAAGACTTGATTCAATAAGTGTTTCTGCAAACCTTAATATTGTTGCACAAACTCATGCCAACGACCTTCATTTATATTATAAAGAAAGTAATCGCTGTAATATGCATTCATGGTCGAGAAACGGAAACTGGAAAGAATGTTGTTATACTGATAACCACAAACAAGCAAAATGTATGTGGGATAAACCAAGAGAACTAAGCTCCTATAAAGGAGATGGATTTGAAATTGCTGCCTTTTATAGTGATGGAATAACCGCACAAATGGCTTTGGATATGTGGAAGAAAAGTCCTTCACACCATGATGTCATTTTACAAAAAGGTATCTGGAAAACTAAAAGCTTTAAAGCAATGGGAATCGGAATTAAAGGAAATTATGCTTGCGTTTGGTTTGGGTTTGAGCCTGATTCAAATTAATCAAAATTCTCAATTTCCAACTTTGCCAATCTCGAAAGTATTGCTCCTTTTGTTCTACCAAAATGTTCCGCAATTACATTTAACTTCTTTCCCGAAAAGTATAAATCGGTAAGCTCTTCATCCAGTTCTTTTGTCCAGGGCCTATAAGCCGCTTTATAAGTCTCACGCTTTTCATCAACAGTATAAGCTTTTGCCAATGCCGGCTTTTCTTTAGCTTTTGGATATGATACCACCTTCTTACTAGGCTTAACAGGTTTTGTTTCAACTTCCTCTTCTTCTTCATCATAAACAAATTGAATATTTGCTGATTCTGAAATGCCATCGGGCACTAGCACAAAAGGAATAGACAGTTTATTTTTTGTTCTTGTTATCGCAACATATAACAAGTTAATTTCTTCATTCAGTTTCGATAAATCAGGCGCCTCTTTTTCATCCTTCAGCTGACGGTCCAATCGTTTTTCATTGATAAAATCATTTACCAATTCTACCTCATCATATTCCATTCCTTTTGCACGATGAACAGTTGAAAACACAATTTCAGCTTTATGTTTATCAGCTGCATCAAGATGTTTTTCCTTTAACTCTTTTAAGATATTCGGAATTTCATTACCATACTTATTTACAATTTCCACCATCATCGAAAGCTGAACATCTTCTGTGTTTTCAATGTATTCTTCCAAATCCTCCATATTTCTCATCAAGCCAATTAATTTGTCTTTTATGAGCGACTTCCTCCCATTGTATAAATTTAAAACATCATATAAAGAAGCACCATCATCGGCATAAGTATAAGAGCTTATATGTCCTTCGAAATATATTTTTTTGATATGTGATTCTTCCGATAAAAACTCGATTGCCCTTAATAACAATCCAAGATTTGTTCGAGCCAAAACAGCTTTGGTTTTTATTGATTTACTTACTCCTAATCCTTCTATTGGTGGAACTTCTTTTAGTCCCATTTGCTTTTTAAAAGAGAGAATTTTCTTACTCAAATCGGCAATTGGTTTTGGAAACCTAAAGCTGTTGTTTAAAGAATATTGTTTGAAGTTTAATTGCTCTAATGAATTGATTGCAAACCTCCAAGAATAAATCTGTTGATGAGTATCGCCAACAATTACTTTTACTGCTTTTTGTTTTATAAAAACATCCAACATGGCCGGAGAAGCATCCTGACCTTCATCAAACAAAATATAATCATAAGGTAGTTGAGGTGCTGCCAACTGAAATTTCTTCAAATAAAAATCATGTGTAATTTCAATCTCACCTTTATCCATTCTAGCCAGCAGAATACGGGCATGTTGTAGTAAATAATCATAATACCTTGAAACAAATGCATAAGCTTTTTTATCAGAAACAATATCCTGATAATTCAATTCTGCCAGTTTCAATTTATCTGAATTACAGAAATAGGAAATCATTTGGTTGATGTGATTGGCTGCAATAAATTCAGCATGCTTCTCCCCTCCTACTTTCAAACCTAATAATTCAGCAATATCATAAGTTCTGTAAGCTTGTGAACGAACTCTATAATTATGTGTAAAAACAATATTTTTATAAGCAAGTGAGTGAGCTGTTTCAATTTTTACATGATGTAGTCCTGCTTCAGCAAATTTGTTCTGGGCTTCAATCTTTACCGATTTATTATAAGCCAAATACAGGATTTTACTTCCTTCCGGCCTCGACTTAGCATATTCAATAATAGTTGTAGTTTTTCCGGAACCGGCAACGGCATTAATTTTTATATCTCCAACCGAGTTTATAATTTGCTTTTGTTCAGGACTTAATTTCATTGTAAGAATCAAAAATTGAGACCCACAATTTAATTGCTCCTCAAAGAAAAAATTTAAAAATATTCAAACTTCTTAACAATGAATCTGATATAAAATCTAAATTTCGTGCAAGACTTAAAATAAGCTCTGGTATTAAGGTTTACCTGAATTAATTCTTCAGCCATTTAAAATGGTAGATCTTATTGCCTTGTTTAATTTGTATGATATACAAACCATTGTTTTCAATTTCATGAAATACTTTTTGGTCAGGATAAACATCAACAAACTCTTTAAGTAAAATCCCTGATGAATTATAAATACTTAATTGTTCGATTTTAGCTTGATTTTGAAATGAAACCTGGAAAAAATCCTTTCCCGGATTTGGGTAAATTTTTATCAATCTAGAAAAATCATTTTCAGACAATCCAGTACTCAATAATCTTGAAGAATTAACCAAATACTTCAGATTTTTTGCTTTGTAAATGGTATCCATTTCAAACTCAAGAATTGGTGCTCCACCATTTGTTACAAACCATTGATAAATCGTTTTATCTGTATTTACTCCGCCTGGATCAAATCCGCCGGGAACACTTACATAAGCTCCTGAAAGTTTGTTACGAACTCTGAAAGTTGTTCTTTGACTTTTTATCAATTTACGCTTGATGGCATTAATAGGTAAATTGTTGAATTTCGTTCTTATAGTACCATATCCAACATAATCTGAAGTATAAATTGTTTTGAAATAAATTTGAGCTGAATCAAATAACGGATTTGCAGGAATGCCCAAATCAACAGCTAAAGTTGTATAAATTGAAGTAATCGAATCTGCAAATTTCGACCCATTTGTTGAAGGGAATTCCATGTATAAAATTTTCCCCTCCCCACCAAAAAATCCGTCAGGTTGAACTATCTGTTTAATTTGAGCAATATTAGCATTGTAAAAATCAGGCAAGGAGCTAACAATCGGATTTATATAAACCAGGTTACAACCTTCTGGTGCACTTGGAAAATCTTGTGGACTTACATAAAAAAATGTATCCTGAGATTGCGGCCTGATTCCGGTTGCATCCCAGTTACAATTTGGTCCAGTTTGCATAACAGCAGCTAGTTCCTCTACATCAATATCAGTGTCTTTTGCCATTAAAAACCATTCACCCGGCAAACCCATATCTTCTCTATAAATTGAAATCTGGGCATTTGCTTTTAATGTAACAATGAATAAAAACAGGAGTATATATTTCTTCATAAATGTGAAGTTAATAAAATTAAACTCAAACTTCAGCAAAGCTAAAACCTTAAGAAAATTTTATAAAAAAAGAGCAACCCAAAAAGGCTGCTCTTTTAAAATATTTTTAGAAGATTGGTTATTGAAAAGGTATAAGTGTAATTCCTGCTGAAAACACTCTGATATCCGGATTTTCCTGACCAGCAACACCTGAATCCTTTTTGAAATATGGAGTCAAAGAATAATTTGCAAAAGCTCTGAACCATCCGTAACCAACTCTTGCTGTAGCTTGCACTCTGAAAGGATTGATGCTATAATCATCTCTCATTTTTGATTCTAATTCATATCCATCAGCAGTGCTTTCAATTTTCACATGTGAATAAGCTTTATAAGTTCCAATTAAACCAAATGCCATATGAAATCCGTTTCTACCTTTAGCAGTTCTTGGAGCAAATTTTACTAATAATGGAACATTAAAATTAAAATTATACATCCTGTTTCTATTTAAGGCTTTTTGATTTGAATCGGCACTTACTGTTCTTACATTTGGAGTTAAAACTCTATTGGTATTAAATTCAAATGTTTGAAACTCCATACCTAAACCTGAAGTCAAGGCCAACTTATTTTTAATTAAAATCAAATCTCCTTCTAAAAAATTGATTCCATAAAACCATGACTTGTTGATTTTGGTTTCGAGGAAACTGTAATTAGTTGGCATTGTAAAATTCATTTGATTATCGGTAAATGAATTCATTCCAATTTCGAAACCATTATAAACTTCCTTTAGAGGTTTTTTCTTGCTTGATTTCTTTTTGTCTTCATCTTTAGCATCTTTTTGTTCAATGGCTAATTCTTTACCATCTTCATAAATTAAAACCTTTCTGTTACCAATACGAATTTTAGTTGTATCACCATCTTCCCCATTTCTTTCATCTTTTAATTGTTCACCTGTTGAACCATCAACTACATTTGAAATACCTGCAACATTGATATTTTTGGTTGTTGGATTTCCATTATACACACCTTTTGTAGCACCTGCAGCTTCAACATTTAATGATTTACTGGCAAACACATTAAAGTAAGTAGCTCCAGCACCTTCTATTTTAGTTTCTTCAGTTTTTAAATCTGATGCATAATATTTAGACGCTCCTGCAATTTCTACTTCCGCTTTTTGAGCTGTTCCTTTAATAGTAGCTTTACAAGCACCAGCTAATTCTAATTTAAAATCGGTAACTTTTATATTCAAGTTCAGTTTTGATGCGCCACTACTTTCTACTTCTAATTTTTCTGTTTCAATAACTGAATTTCCTGAGGTAAAAAATTCACCTGCTCCGCTAATTTCCAATGAATTTAATTTTGTGAAATAAACTTTAATTGGTTCATCAAAAACACCAGCTGTTCCCGGCTCAATTTCTAATATTCCACCACTCACAGAAATTTCCAATTTATCAGTTTTTGAACCGGCATCAACCTTATTGGTTTTCGACTGAATTAATTCAATTTTGTAAGGCATTCCAAGTTCAATTTTTGTGAATTCCTTAACTTCTTTTTCTTGCGCAAAAATACTCATTGAGGCAAGACACATTGATAAGATTAACCACTTTTTCATATTCGTTTTTATTATTGATTGTTTAATAATTGCTTCTGAACTTATGACGGATTGTGTTTTCAAAAAGTTACATGAACTAGTAACTTCTTTCAAAAGAAAAATATCTCGACATAATAGCGAAGCCTCTGCTATTGCCTTCTTCATCTGTTTTAGCAGTTGCAAGAACTCCAGGTGTTTGATTCAATAAATTTAAGGCTACATTTCCAACTTCATTGTTTCTGATTAATGAATCGGTTTTTAGTATTGGTTGAACTGTACTTAAAGTTTTAGCTTTTTCAATTAACCATTTTCCAGGTGTTTTGAATTCATCAATTTGTGGATTGATTGCTGCTATTGAAGTATTGGAATTAAATACCGGAAATACTTGTTGAGGGAATTTATTAAATACAATTTTTACTTTTTCCAAAGAAGCCGTTCTGCTATTAATTAATTCGCTTTGGGCAATTTGATTATTGAATTTAGTTTCTTCAACAAAACCTTCTTTTTCTGGCTGATTGTTTACCGAAGAACCATTATCAGAATGAGGAGTTGATTCAACTTTATCAGTAGGTTTAACCTGAGCCAATAAATTTTCAGTATTACTATTAGAGTTATTTTCTTTGATTTTACTTCTGACGAAATTTCCTTTTTGAGCACTTTGATAATTTAAATCAGAACGAAAATTCATCCATCCTAAAAACCCCAATATCATTATAACTGCAGCTGCTGCAGCATATTTTTGAATAGATTTAAACTGGATGATTAAACCGCCTTTTTTAAGCGCTTTCTTATTTGGGAAAACAATACTTAAATCCGGAATTGATTTAGTTGACTTATATAAAGAAAATTCTTTTTGCTTGATTTCATTTTTAGCTAAAACTGCATCAAACTCTAATTCTTGATTTTGATTTAAATCTCCTTCTAATCTGGCTATCATTAATTCATCTGAAAAATGATTTTCAGACAATATAGTTTGCTTTTTTAAACCGCTAAAATCAGGGATTTGAATCGTTGAATCCATTTCCAAATCGGCCGCATCTTTAAGCAATTCGAATTCTTCTTTTATTGATGGATTTGCTTCAACAAAAGCAACCAGATCTTGCTTCCCTTTGGAATCAAGTTTACCATCTAAATAATCGATGATAAATAACTCGTAATTATCTTTTGTAATTTGCATTATAATACGTTCTCTAAACTTCCAATATATTGTTTCAGAGCTAAACGGGCTCTATAAATATAAACCTTAACCTGACTTTCATTCAAGCCAGTAATCTCTCCTATTTCTTCATAACTATAACCTTCATAATCTCTCAATAAAATTACAGAGCGCTGAATTTCATTCAATGTATTTAAAGCTTTATCCAAAATTTTCTTTACATCATTGAATTTATTTTGAGTCGTAACAATATCTTCATGATGCTCTTCAATTTGAGTTTCAAATTTTTGTCTTCTAATCTTATCTATCATAGTATGATAGGCTGTAGTAAATAAATAAGATTTAGATTTATCATAAGGAATACTGTCAACCTTAATCCAGATTTTTTCAAAAGTATCCTGCACAATATCGTGGGCCAAATCACTATTCCTTATATTTTTAAGGATAAAGCGATATAAGCCATTCGAATGCTCATCAACACATTTATTGAACTCAGTAACAGTCATTCAATCGTCAGGGGGTTTTAAGTTTTGTGATTATGACGTCAACCTAAAAAGAAAAGTTACACAAATCCAGAAAAACACATTCAAAATATTGATTTACAATAAATTAAAATTAAATCTAATTATTCAACTTTTCTAAAATTCCTTTAACAGCTATATCATTTACCATAAAATCGGTAGAAACAGAATCTTCAAAACCAAACAGAGTTTCGGTTTCATTTTTCAGTCCAATTTTTTCAGAACAGTTAAAATTCACAAATATCCAGGGAGCCATTTGGTTAACTCTTTGCGAAATTGTTCTTCTATCTGCTGATTTATACAAATGATCTTTTTGTAAAATATAATCAAACCTTTTGTTTGAAAAATTCAAGATAACCTGTGGTCCATAAAAAATATATTTCCCCTTACAAAAGCTTTCATTTTCTTCACAATAAGAAATAGCAATAAACTCAGAATCATTGGTAAAAATCAAACGTTCTCTGCAACAATTGCATGCTGCTTCAGAAAGTTTACAATTCAAACTATCAACCTTAGGTCCGAATAAAAAAACACTTCCTTTTACCTTTGGAGATGGCAGTAATAAAAAAGAATCAATCTCGGCTTTATCTGAACTGGCTTTTATTCCGGGTACCCAATCAGAATCACATGAACTAATTAGAAAGATAAAAATTAAATATTGTAGTAATTTCATTAGTTAATGTCATTTTGTTTAATCACCAGGAAATTTGATAACCATTGATAAGCTATAAATCCAATTATATAAATAGTACCAAAATCACTTTCTAAATTTCCTGTTTTTAAAGTTGATAAAAGTGCCAATAATCCAACAGAGCCTAAAGCAATAAAAATATACAACATGATATTCTTATACTTTGCTTTAGTAAACATTCCCGATGCCGGAATCATCATGGTAAATCCATAAACCATTAATGCAAAAATCCAAGCTGAATCATTTACGAATATGCCAATAAGGCCTGTTAAAAATACAAGTAGAAATAAGCCAACAAAATTTGAGCTTAGTTTTTCGTTTTTACTTAATAAAAATTTGCCATATGGATTTAACCTCAAAAACAAATTACTGAGTGGTGTCATTACCCACGTAGAAAAAGCAAAAACAAAAAGCACAAAAATTATAGGATTTAAATATGGGGCTAAAGTTTGATTTGAAGCAGCAAGACCTCTCAGGAATTTTGAACCGAAATAAAAACCCAAAATCACTCCCCATTGGTATTTACTTGTTAAATTACCCATCCAAAACTGAAACTTCATAAACCAACGGTAAACAAAATAACGTGCTTTAATCGCTTCAGCCATTCCGGCTTGTGCCAGTTCAAAATTCGGATCTATTTTCAGTGCTTCTTTAAAATGTTCAAGCGCTTTATTTGCATCTCCATGTTCCAATAAATTCCAACCATAATTTGTATGAGTGTAAGCATTATTGGGATCCTCCCTTAAAGCACCTTCAATGGTTTCAAAAGCATCTTCTTTTTTATTTAATTTTAACAAAACAGAAGTTCTTGTATTTAATACAAATAAATCTTCAGGATTTAATGATAAAGCATGATTAACATTCTCCAATGCATCTTTAAAGTTCTTTCTTTGCAATTGAACATAAGCCAAAAATCCAAAATACACAGATGTTTCCGGATTCATGTTAATGGCTTTTTTTATCCATTCCTCAGCTAATTCACCTTGTTTTAAAATGAGTTTAATTCTCGATTTCATATAAAACAAAAAATCATCTGAAGGATTGATTGAAATGCCTAAGTCAATTAATCTTTCTGCCTCTGCATGATTATCATTTTGAATTTTAATTTCAGCCATTAAAGTTAAAACTTCTGTATTATCAGGTTCGTTTAACATCAAGTGGCCTAAAATTATTTCTGCATCTTTCCATCTGCCCTGGTTCATTAATAAATGAACACGTCCTAATTCAGGATTTTCCATTACTTTTTAATATTCAGGTATTTTAATATATCATCATACAAACCTGATTCATTTGCATATAAAGCAAAATTACGAGCCTGAGTAAACCATTCTTTGGTGCTTGCAAAATGCTTTTCTATTGCATTTAAAATATCCTTAGTTTGAATTGGTTGAGGAATTCCTGTTTTCATCGATTCATGCAATTTCGACTCAATTGCAATATCAATAATAGCTTCAATATCAGCCCCTGAATATTCCTTAGTTAACTTAATAATCTTAGAATAATCAATTTTATCCAATGGTTTATTTTCTAATTTCAACTTAAAAATCGATTCCCTTGCAGTATCATCTGGTGGTGGAACAAAAATGATTCTGTCAAACCTACCCGGTCTTCTAAATGCAGGATCTAAATGCCAGGGTGAATTTGTTGCACCAAGAACTAAAACTCCATCATTATTATTTTCAACACCATCTAATTCCAATAAAAATTGATTGATTAAATGTCGACCTGCACTTTGACGCATATCAGACCTACTTGCTCCCAAAGCGTCAATTTCATCAAAAAACAAAACACAAGGTGCGTAAGCCCTGGCTCTTTCAAAAACTTCATGTAAATTCTTTTCGCTATTGCCAATCCACATGTCTAAAATTTCATTTAAACCTACCGAAATAAACTGCGCATTTACTTCGCCAGCAGTTGCTTTTGCAATAAAGGTTTTTCCGCATCCCGGAGGGCCATACAATAAAATACCTCCACCGGTTTTCTTTCCATAAGCCTTGTACATTTCAGGATGTTTTAATGGGAAAATGATTTTCATTTCAATCTCCTTTTTTACTACATCCATTCCTCCAACATGAGAAAAATTCACATCCGGTTTCGACATAAATCCCATCAAATCAGAAATATCCATATCATCCCCTTCTGAAGAACCTGAATGAATCTTTAACTTTTCTTCGAGTTCCATATTAACAAAACCCGGATGTTCTCTTTGGTATTCCTGATAAATACTAATGGCATCTGAAAAAAGTTTCTCTTCTACAAGTGCCTTCATATGCAAAACATAAACTTCCTCGCTTGCATTTTTTTGCTGAATTAATTCTTCTAAAACAACATTACAAACCGAATAATTTCCTTTTTCAAAATATATAGTTGCTAATCCAAACTTAGCTTTAGTATTTTCTGCTTGAAAAGAAAGTACTTCCTGAAATTCTATTTCAGATTCATCAAATCGCTTTAATTTAAAAAGCAATTCTGCTAAATGTAACCTAAGAGGAATATTATTTGGAGAAAAACTAAGTGCTTCTTTTAATTGGTCGATACTTTCCTGATCCATAAAAAATCTTTAAGAACCCCAAAGAAAATCAATTTCAAGCAATAATTGGACCTTTAATTTTAACTTTTACTGAAGTTTAAACTTCTTA
>JBMLOK010000285.1:16163-20594 GCA_049243005.1 Bacteroidia bacterium
AGAACATCTTTAATTAAAATACTTATTTGTATTTTTACCCGATAAATGCTTATTCTATTTCCATATTACTTAGTTCTTGGACTCATTTCAATGATTTGGGCTCAGATTCCGTTTTGGTTACTCAAAATCAAGAAACCTGAAAATGTATTTTTTGATATCCTATTTGGAATAATTTTCCTAAGTATTATTTCTATGTTATTTGTAATTGGAGGTCCAATTAACTTACTTACACAAGGAATATTTCTGTTTTCAACAGCTGCCATCGCCTATCTACAAAGAGAAGAATTTAAAAACAGAATTCAGCTTTTCATCAGTGCATTTAAACAATTTAGCAAAATTGAAATCCTGCTTTTGATAACTTTGATAATTCCAATTCTATATCAATCGGCTCAGGCTACTAAAATCAATGATAACGGTGGATATTATCAACCAACAATTGCTTGGATGGAACAATTTGGACTGGTAAAAGGATTAGCGAATATTTATCCAGCACTTGGTCTGTTTTCGAGCTGGCATTCATTAACGGCATTGTTTGATTTAAACCAATTGGGACTTGGTTCATATCATCAAATCAATGGGTTTTTACTTAGTTGGTTTTTAGTTTGGATTTTTAGAGAATGGAAATTGAACTTAAACAGAGTTTTAAAACTGGCTTTGGTTGGTATGCTGGTGTATGTTTTAGTTTTTGGATTTTTCTTTTTAAGCGCACCAAATGCAGATTTACCAATGATTTGCTTTTCGGGCTTACTTGCTTTTCAACTTTTGAAGCAAAACGAATCGTATCATCCTTTAATCTGGTGGATGATTTGTATTGGTTTATTTATTATTAAACCACCGGCTTCTACAGCACTGGTATTGGCACTTATTGTTTTGTTTGATAAAAAATTCAGTTTCAAATCAAAACTTAATAGCCTCATTATCATCACGCCAATTTTATTTATTCTACTATTCAAAAATGTGATGTTAAGTGGATATGTCTTGTATCCAATGAATCAGCCAGATTTATTAAAAGTTGAATGGAAAGTTCCAAAAAACTGGAATGAACTTTATCGACAAGGAATAGTTTCATGGGGAATTCAGGATAAATATGAAATAAAAGATTGGGATACACAAAAGGAGAAAAAAGGAAACAGATTAAGCAAATGGCTTTTTAGAACCGGATATAAGGGCTTGATGAATAAAATTTTGTTTTTAAACTGGGTTTTTGCATTGCTTTTAATAGGAATTGGATTCATACGAAAACTAAAAATTAACAGGCTTCAGATTTCATTATTCATCGCACTCCTATTTTTTCAGGTTTTTGAATGGCTGTATTTAAGTCAATACCGACTTATGCTAGCAACAGGTTTATCCATTTTTGTATTAAACCTGTTTTATCTTTTGAGTTTATTAAGCAAAATCAGCGAAAAATTGAACCAACTGAAAGTTTTACAAATTGGTAGTTTTAGCATTGCAATGTATTTGTGGGCAATTGCATTTATACCATTTTCAGCATTTTCAAATTCTTCCAGAAACAAATCAATTACCAATTCAGAAGGTTTTAATAACAGATACTTAATAGAACCATGGCATCAATTTGACAATGGTCCTATTTACACTAACCGATTTAATGATATGGTTTTTTATTATTACCCGGAAAGAGTGTATTGCTGGAATTGTCCGCTACCATGTGTAAGTAAAAGTCACCATGATTTTCTACTTAAAAATTTAGGATTAGAAATAACGCCAATTGGAAAAAACATCAATGAAGGCTTCAAATTAGTTCAAAAACAGCCAGAAATGCAACCCAAATAGAAATACTCATCCGATTTTAAGACAAATTCCCATTTTGACTCGCATTTACAAAATTCATTAAAACTCCCAAATAGTCAGTATTTACTAGGCTTGATGGCAAATTTTCCACTTATTCAAGAAACACCTCCATTTAAAAATTATAGACGGGTAGCGCTTCAAATCTTAAAATATTTAGTATTTTTGATGAGTTCAAATAATTCTTTAAACAAAGTCAAGGTGAAGAATTATTTAAAATTTAAAATTTTGATAATGTTTAAAAAGTATTTTTGTTGCGTATGAAAATTTTCAGAATACTCTTTTCAAATTCCAGTAAAATACCTAGATGGTTTATTTTCTTGTTTGATATGGGATTATGTGCTCTAGCATATATTCTTGCAATTTTTGCACGTTTCAGCATGGATTTAAATATGGAGTACTTGTACCCATCTTTAACCGTTTTACCAATTTATTTTTTAGTTAAGGGTGTAACCATGAGTTATTTCCGCTTGAATGCATTTGTAATTCGTCATACAAGTGTTCAGGATGGATTAAGAATATTCTACGCAATGGTTGGTGCCAGTTTTATTTTGTTTTTTGTTGATTCAATTTACAACTACCTTCCTTCTAATAAATTACACTTATTCCCTCTTTCAATTCTTTTAATTGATTTTGTTCTATCCACATTCTTTTTGGCATCATTTAGAGTTTTTATCAAGTTGATGTACATCAGAATTAATTCAACTACCAGTAAATCAATTATTAATTATGCAATTTATGGTGCAGGTGATGCCGGAATAACAACTAAAAGAAAACTTGAACAAGAAAGCAGAAGAGGAATTAGAGTTGCAGCATTTTTTGATGACAGTATTGACAAACATCGTAAAATTCTTGAAGGTGTCAGTATTTACAACGGAACATCAGAATTAGAAGATATCATTACAAGACATAATATAGAACAAGTAATTATAGCAATTCCTTCAATTTCAAAAAGCAGAAAACAAGATATTGTTGAAAGATGTCTTGCTCTGAACGTAAATGTTAGAACTGTTCCTCCTATTGAAAAATGGATCAATGGTGAATTGAGTTTTAATCAGATTAAAAACATCAAAATTGAAGATTTAATTGAAAGAGATGTAATTGAATTGGATAAAGCCAAAATCGGAAATCAGGTAAATGGAAAAGTTGTTATGGTTACCGGTGCCGGAGGTTCTATTGGTTCAGAAATGGTTAGACAAATCATTAAGTTCAAACCTAAAAAACTACTTTGTGTAGATAAATCTGAAATCAAACTTTATGAATTGGATGGTGAACTTAGAGAATCACATAAAAATGAGCTAAATACTTTTGTTGAAATTCTTATTGGAGATATCACAAATGAGGCCAGAATGAAAATGATTTTTGAAAAGTTTAAACCTCAAATTATCTACCACGCTGCGGCTTATAAACATGTTCCGTTAATGGAAGAAAATCCAAGTGAAGCAATTTGGGTTAATGTTAAAGGCACAAAAACTATTGCAGACTTAGCTTACCAATACAATTCTGATAGATTTGTAATGGTTAGTACAGATAAGGCTGTAAATCCTACGAATGTGATGGGAGCAAGTAAGAGAATTGCAGAAATTTATGTGCAATCTCTTTACCACAATGCATTAAAAAACAATGTTAAAACAAAATACATCACAACTCGATTTGGTAATGTTTTAGGTTCAAGTGGTTCAGTTATACCAAGATTTAGAAAACAAATTGAAGATGGTGGACCAATTACCGTAACACATCCTGATATTACAAGGTATTTCATGACCATTCCTGAAGCTTGTCAGCTTGTTCTTGAAGCAGGTAATATGGGTAATGGAGGAGAAATCTACATTTTTGATATGGGTAAATCTACCAAAATTGTTGATTTAGCAAGGAAAATGATCAAACTTTCTGGTTTAACTCTTGGTAAGGATATCCAAATTGTGTTTACTGGATTAAGACCGGGTGAAAAAATCTATGAAGAATTATTGAATGATGAAGAAAATACTTTACCAACTCACCATTCAAAAATCATGATTGGAAAAGTAAGAACCTATGATTTTGCAGAAGTTGAATCGAACACTAAGGAACTAATTAATTTATATCAAACTCAAGATATGATGAAGATAGTAACTAAAATGAAAACAATCGTTCCTGAATTCAAAAGTAAAAATTCAATTTATGAGAGCTTAGACAACGATGTTCGTTTACCTGACAGCTCAGATTTAGAAAAAATGTTACTTCAGTAATAGAAATTAATATCAAAACAGAAAAGGCAAATTCGATGAATTTGCCTTTTCTGTTTTTGAATGCCGATGCCCAACAAAATGCTATCAATAACGAACAATCTGCAAAAAAATGGCCTAAACAATGATTAGTAAGTTAAAATTCTTGCAATTTTACTGGCATTTACAAAGCAATTAGACTTCTAAGTTCACAATAACTTCCTCATAATCTATCAGTTTTTTTTAGAACAAATCTAAATAGTCTTTTTTTATTTCTGCTTTCGCGCTGTAAATAAATGTAATTATATTCGCGGCTGTGTTCTAAAAAGCCTATGTGTATAATCATTATATGACAAAGCTTTTACAGAACACAAGTAAACACAGAAAATCATTATTTAAATGAAGCTTCATCAATTAC
>JBMLOK010000286.1:0-2393 GCA_049243005.1 Bacteroidia bacterium
AAATTAGAAATGGATAATTTCGAAGAATATTTAAGACAGGGGGAACCTAACAGAGTTGAAAAGGCCAATCATTGGAAAACAGCTATTGGTTTACAACAGGTTGATGGATTAAAACCTTCAGAATACCTCATAGCAACCGCCAAACAAAATATTGAAGGCGAAATTACTATTGAGGAAGTTAAAAGCAGATTGGATAGCTATTATAAGCAGCATCCAAATAGGTCAGAAGCAGAGCGAACAGAAGAGGCTGATAAAGTTTCGGCACGAATTACAGAGATTTTAGGAGAGCAGACGTTTACTTTTTCTCCTGTTGAATATGTTTCAATTCACAGGAGATTGTTTCATGGAATTTATGAATTTGCAGGTAAAATTAGAGATTATAATATTACAAAACAGGAATGGGTTTTAAATGGAGAAACGGTTTTGTACGCCAGTGCAGATGGATTAAAAGCAACACTGGAATACGATTTTGAACAAGAAAAAAAGTTTAATTATAAAGGATTAAGTAATCAAGAAATTATTGAACATATCTCACATTTTATTTCCTATTTATGGCAGATTCATATTTTTGGTGAAGGCAATACAAGATCTACTGCAATTTTTCTTATTAAATACTTACGTAAACTAGGTTTTAAAGATGTAAATAATCAAATGTTTGCAGAGTATTCATGGTATTTCCGAAATGCACTTGTCAGAGCTAATTATGAAGATTTATCAAAAGGTATTTATAAATCAGAAGTATACCTTCATAGATTTCTTTCAAACCTTCTTTTACATGGGAATTACTCCCTCAAAAATAGGGAAATGCACGTACTTTATTTTGACACTAAAAATGACACTGTAAATCCCGAATCTGACACTGTAAATGACACTGTAAAAACATATAATGCAAGTGTTTTTTCTTTAATCAAACAAAATCCGGAGATAAAAGCTGATGATTTGAGTAAGCAGTTGAATCTAAGTTTAAGCACTGTAAAAAGGAAAATTAAAGTCCTTAAAGAACAAGGAAGAATTAAAAGAAACGGAAGTGATAAAACCGGTTTTTGGGAAATTTTAGAATGAAATTGAATTTTGCTTTATCATTTAAATAAGTCTACTCCACCAGCAAACTCAACATTCCACTTAAACCACCATTGTGAAGTATAACTATTTTTGAGCCTTTGGAATAAAATCCTTGTTGAACCAATTGCGTAAAATGAAAAACCATTTTTGCTTCATAAACCTGGTCGCATAAAATGCCTGTTTTGCTACTAAACAATTGAATGAAATCTAATAATTCCTTAGAGGTTTTGGCATAACCACCGCCATGAGATTCGGTGATGTATCGGTAATTCTGATAAGCGCATTTTTCAAATGATTCACCCAGGTATTCTCCGTTTTTAATAATGGCAAATCCTTCTAATTGGAATTTTCTATTTTGATTCGAAGCATGTTTTAATAATCCTGAAAATGTGCTGCCGGTCCCAATAGAGCACAACACATAATCAAATGAATCATCTATATCATTTAATACTTCACCTGCTCCTTTTTCACCAAATTCACCTGCTCCGCCTTCAGGAATGATGCTTGTTTCGGGATAATCTTCTTCACGATACAAAATTTCTTTATTACGATAATTTTCCCTGCTGATGAATTCTAGTTCCATACCAAATAATTTTGCCAGATTTAAAACCGGATTACTTACCATTTCTCCTCTGATAATACCTTTTGTTTTGAATCCGAATTTGGCCCCGGCAGCAGCAGTTGCTAGTATGTGATTGCTGTAAGCACCACCAAAAGTAAGTAAGTGTGAGTTTTTCTTTTCTAAAGCATCTAATAAATGATACTTTAATTTTCTCCATTTGTTTCCTGAAATAAATGGATGTGATAAATCTTCCCTTTTGAAATAAACTTCAATCCCAGCTTCATCCCAAATAGGAAAATTCACTCGTTCAAGTGGCGCGTAAGGGTCAGGATAACTGATTTCTTCTTTCATTCCAGATTGAATAAATATAATAGATAGCAGCCATCCATATCATTGGTGCAATGCCAATTCTGTAACGAGCTAAGCCTAATATACCTGTTGAACCAATGATATAAGATACAAACAAAAAGATGAGTATTTTCAAAAAGCTATTCTGTTTTTTGGAAAACAAATAAGCTACAAATACAAATGCCAATAAAAAGTTAAATATCAAACTGAAAAATAAAATGGCAAGCAATTGTAAAGGCGCATGAGATAAAAATTCCAACATTCCATTTACCAATCCTTTTGTGTTAATGGTATGATACAATCCCAGAAAATTCCCTTCATCTATATTTAGAAAATGTACCCAGTCGAAACGACCCGGATCTAGCATAAAAGCAAACCAACCTTTAATGTTGAATTTTAAAAATACAAGTGGATTTTGAGC
>JBMLOK010000286.1:2493-9192 GCA_049243005.1 Bacteroidia bacterium
TGATGTTTTCTGATATAAACCACAAGCAAAATCAAAGCAATACTAAAGCCCAGTAAAAATGCAACGGGTTTGGTTAACATCGCCAAAACAAAAAAGAATGCTGCCAAACCTGTATGCTTAAAGTTTGCTTCTTTATAGGAATAATAACTATGAATAAATGCCTGTAACATGATAAACTGAAACAGGATATCACTCATGATGAAATTACAATGAATGAGATGAGAAGGATAAGCAATCAAAATCAACATCAAAGCCGATTTTACAAAGCCTGTTTCGATGTTTTGTTTTGATAAAAACTGAATGATACTTCCAAAACTTATTAAACTCAATAATGATTGGAAAGCGAGTACAGCATAATCTGAGTTTACAATTGATTTGATTACTAAAATGAACCATCCATATAAAGGCGGACGAAATGTAAAAAAATCAGGTTTGATAGGTGCATCCCAAGGTGCTGCATATAAGCTACCATGGTTTTTAAAATTTTCAGCCTGTGATAAATAGTCAATGGAATCAACCAAATAAATACTGCCACTAAACCAGGCTTGAAAAAAGTAAGCCAGGTGTAAGAGCACTGCCAAAGGCCAGAACCATTTATTGATAAAGGATGAAATTTTAAACCACATAAACTAAAGTAATTTTTGGTAAGTTTTTAACCAACGGTCAGGTATCTCATCATTCTGAGCAGTTTGGTAATCTTTGTAACTGCATGGCACCATGAATTTACCTTCCTGAGTGCTTCTTTCACGCGGATAAGGAATTTCCATCCACCATCTGTTACTCATACTACTTTTATAAAACACAATTTCTTCATCGGCATTTCTGGAAGTGGTTCTGTAAACCATATAATCATTGCTTTCTGGAAGCGGATATTCTTGTCTGCGGTTACACAAGCCTTCAATAAAATACCAGGCCATTTGTGAAGCCAAAGCAGAACTTACACCTTCTCTGTCTAAACCCGGTAACAAATTATAAATTCCAAAACTACTGATATCGTTGCTAATACCGGCGTATCGTGCAATCTGACAAGCCTCTTCTCCGCTTAATCCGTTTGGTGAAGCATTAAACTGAGCAGGAGCATCTGAAGCCCTGATGGCATTCATAGAAAAAGCTAACATATCAGCATTTCTGCAATAAGGTTCAATATCACTCATATTTCCTCTAAGCGCACCTAAACGAATCATATCAAAATTCATACGTTCAAAAGCATCATAGGTTTCGGGTTCTACGAAATAACTTTGGTAAGCTGCTTGAGTAATGTTGAACAAGAAATTTGGTTCAGAAGCAATAATTCTAGGCAGGTAAGAAAGTTTGTTACTGTCCTCAGGAGTATGCATATTTACTTTTGAATCTACTGCTACCATTTGAAGATTTGCCTGAATTCCATAATAAGCTTTGTATTGGCAGGCTATTAAATCTTCACTTCCACCTAAAATAAGAATAGGAATTTTTTTACGTAAAACTTCATTGATAACAGATTCAACAGCCACATAAGTATCGGTTAAAGCATTGCCTTTTTTAATATTTCCAAGGTCGATAATTTTCATGTCGACCCTTGGTTTAATTAATGCATACAGGTTTTTTCTGATTTGATCAGGTGCTTCAGAGCAGCCAAGGAAATCGGAGCCATAACGATCTTCAGGAATACCTAAAATTGCTAATTGATAGGTCTCGAAGGATTTTATTTTATCGTCAAAAAAATCGGTCTGGAAAAACAGGCTTTTGGGGCTGCAATGCTCTCTAAATCTGCCTTGAACGAATTCTGATATAGGTTGTAAAAAGTCGTTTATCATAAAGAAAAAAATTTCTTAGGGTTTAATTATTCAAAACTCTCTATTTTAGCCCATCATCTAATCAACATTTCCACAGATTGATAGTAGTAAGCGGAGCAACAGGATTTTTAGGCGCCCATGTGGTTTGCAAGCTTTTAAAAGAAGGCAAAAAACTGCGTGCGTTTAAACGAGCAAATTCTTCATTGAAAGAGTTTGATTTTATTTACAGGATTTATTTTGGTAAAGAAGCCAATTTTCAGAACCAGCCTAATTTAATTTGGGTTGAAGCTGATATCAATGATATTCCTTCTTTAGAGGAAGTTCTTGATGGTGTTGAAACGGTTTACCATTGTGCAGCCACAGTTTCATTTTTACAGAGTGAAGCTGATTTAATGACTCAGGTAAATGTTGTAGGAACGGCCAATATGGTGAATCTTTCACTGATTAAAGGCGTAAAAGTATTCTGCCATGTAAGTTCAATTGCTGCATTGGGTCGTAAAAAGAGTGGCGATACCATGGATGAAAGCAGCAAATGGGAAAACAGTAAACTCAATAGCAATTATGCCATTTCAAAATACAAGGCAGAAATGGAAGTCTGGCGGGGAGCAGAGGAAGGTTTACAAGTTGCAATTGTAAATCCGGGAATGATTATTGGAAGAGGTTATTATACCAAAGGTGCACTGAGTTTAATCGGTGCTGCCCATAAAGGAATGCCATTTTATACAGAAGGTGTAAATGGATATGTAGATGCTGAAGATGTAGCGGAGGTTATGTTCCGATTGGTTGAAGAGAAAAAATTTGGACAGCGTTATGTTTTGGTTTCTGAAAATTTGAGCAATCAGAATTTGTTTAACTTTTTGTCTGAAAAATTTGGCAAACCATTACCAAAAATAAAAGTCACCAGGTTTTTAGCAGAAATAGCCTGGAGATTATATGCCATCAAAAGATTTTTTGGTCCGAAAGGACTGCCCTTAACCAAAGAAACAGCAAGAAGTTCATTGAATAAATCGTATTACAATGCTTCAAAAATTAAAAAGGAATTGAATTTTGAGTTCAAGCCGGTTTATAAAACATTACAGGAATGTGTTGATTCATATCCTGATTTTGAGAAACATCAATTATCTTAGCAAACTATATTTTAACAAATGAAAAGAATCTTAGGAGGCCTTGGGCTGATAGCTCTAATGGCTTGTAACAATGGAAAAACAGTTGATTATAAAAAACTGTATGAAAAGTCGATGGAAGTAAAAGACTACAATACCGCTATTACTTCAATCCAAATGATGCTTCAGGTTGATAGTAGCCAGACTATTTACATGGATACATTACCTGAATTATATGTAGCAGTTAGAAATTTCGAAGCTGCTGATTACTACAATAAATCAGCTTTAAACCGTCATCCGGAAGAAGAAAAATATTTACAATTGAAAGCTTTATTGGCTCAACAATTTGGAAGAGTTGAGGAAGAAATTGATGTTTACAATAAATTGTATGCTAAAACCAATAAATTGAGCTATTTGTACCAAATTGCTGCTTATCAGTTTGCTACCGAGCAAATGGATAGAGCTTCAAAAACCATGGTAGAATTAGAATCAAAAATGGGTAATTCAACTGATAGCGTTGATTTTATGGTAAGTGAAACTGCTAAACAAAAAGTGCCAATTCGTGCAGCTGTTTACAATATGAAAGCTTATATGGTTGCCCAAAACAGAGATTTAATGGGCGCCAAAAAGTATTTTGAAATGGCTTTGAAAGAATATCCTGAATTCGTAACTGCTCGTCAGAATTTGATGCAGTTAATGAACGGAGGTCGTCAAAGATAATTTTTATGCATCCGAGGGTTGATGTTTACGCAAGTGACCTAAATTCTGAACTTTTACCTTTGTTCTTAAAAGTCAGGAACTTGGTGTTAAATTCTGCCAACGGAATCGTAGAATCTTTCAAATATGGGGTACCTTTTTATACATATCAGGGGTATTTGTTTTATTTGGGTATGTACAAAAAGCGTAAATTGGTCCTCGCTTTTTGCAACGGAGTTTACCTCTCCGATGAAGCAGGTATTTTGGAAGCAGATGCTGGTCAATCTCAGTTGAGACACTGGCATTTAGATCCCAAAAAACCTTTGGATGAGGAGCTTCTGAGAGTTTATATTCAGGAAGCTTTGATGGTAAACGAGCAATTGGTAGAAAAGAAAAAAATCGAAAAAAGATGAGTGGAAATTCAGGACATGTGAAGTTAGTACCTTGTGCAGAGAAGCACGTGGCCTTGCTTGCAGAGCTGGGTGCCAAAACTTTTGAAGAGGCCTTTGCTCCGTTTCATCCTGCTGCCGATTTGCAGAAGTATATCAAAGAAACCTATCAGTTAGAACAAATTAAATTCAACCTTAAAAAACCGGAAGTTCAATATGCCGTAGCCTATTTTGATTTTCAGGATGCTGGTTATGTGAAATTGCTTAAGGATACCAAAGTTGAAGGTTTAACAGGAAGGGTTTTAGAGATAGAAAAAATCTATGTAAGAAAGGTCTTCAAAGGCAAAAAAGTGGGTGCCGCTTTGATGCAATATGTGATCAATGAAGCTATCAGAAATGGTTATTCCTGGTTGTATTTAGGTGTTTGGCAAGAAAATACAGATGCCATCAGCTTTTACGAAAAGTTTGGATTCAAAACGGTTTCAACCCGTAAATTCAAATTAGGTGACCAGATTTGTGATGATTTTATGATGGCAAAAGATTTAAGAAATTAAAAACCTGTGATGTGATTTTACATCCGGTTTTTATCAAATTGATACTTTAACAAACCAACCAAAAAAAAATCCCGGTCTCAGTGCCGGGATTTTTTGTTATATCAAATTTCAGTTTAAATTCTTCCAAACCTTGCAAAAGCTGCTTTCTCTAGTGTTTCTCTGTCTTCCGGATGGGCAATACTAGCTAACATTCTGGCTCTTTGTTCCATGTTTTTGCCATATAAATTCACGGCTCCGTATTCTGTAACCACCCAATGAATATGTCCGCGGGTTGTAACAACGCCACCACCTTGTTTTATGAAAGGTACAATTCTTGAAAGTCCTTTTGCCGTTCTTGATGGTAAAGCAATGATTGGTTTTCCGCCTTCAGATAATGCTGCTCCTCTGATAAAGTCCATCTGACCACCAATTCCTGAATACTGATAAGTTCCAATTGAATCTGCGCAAACTTGACCGGTTAAGTCGATTTCAATTGCACTGTTAATTGCAGTCACTTTTTGATTCAAGCTAATAACTCTTGGATCGTTTACATAAGCAATATCAATACATTTCACAATAGGATTGTCGTTTACGAAATCATATAGTTTTTTGGTCCCGATTAAAAACCCGGTTACACAATAACCATTTACGATTTTTTTCATGGAATTGTTAATCACACCCGATTGAATCAATGGAATCACACCATCTGAAAACATTTCGGTATGAATACCAAGGTTTCTATGTGAACCCAAATTTTTCAAAACATTATCAGGAATCACACCAATTCCCATTTGTAAAGTAGCGCCATCTTCAACCAAAGCAGCAACATTTCTTCCAATCATTGAATTGATTTCGTCGGTATGGTCGCCATAACTAACTTCAGGTAATTCATCATTTACTTCAACGGCGTAATCAATCATCGACAATGGAATAAATGCATCTCCATGTGTACGAGGCATATTGGGGTTGATTTGTGCAATAATTAACTGAGCATTATTTACAGCAGCACGGGCTACATCCACTGAAGTTCCTAAACTCACATAACCATGACGATCAGGAGGAGATACATGTAATAAAGCTACATCAAGAGGTAAAAATCCATCATTAAATAAAGAAGGAATTTCACTTAAAAATACAGGAACATAATCACCACGGTCTGAATTCACTGCTTTTCTAACCGATTCTGAAACGAAAAGTGAATTGATATAAAAATGATCTGCTAAAGCTTCATCATTTAAATCAATTCCTAAAGTACTGATGCTTACAAGTTCAACATCCTTTAATTCATGTTTTCTGTCGAGCATGGCTTGTACCAATTGAAGTGGGGTTGCGGCACTACCATGAATAAAAACTCTGCTATGTGATACGATATGTTTGACAGCTTCCTGGGCGCTGACAAATTTTGTTTCTTTTTTCATGGCCCAAAGGTAAGAAGAGTGAATACCGCCAGCCAATGACAGAAGTCAGTTAAAATGAAAAATGAGCAGTAAACTGATATTTTTCATTTACTGCTCATTTCATATTTTGATAATACTAAGTTTATCCTCTTCTTTCTTTTAATTGTTTCAGTAATTCACGTTTGAATTCGAGTTCCGCTTTAAACAACATCACCACTTTTTGAACAGGAATGACTTTCTTGAATTCATTGGTATATTTTCTGATTAATTCGGCTTCATTGCTTTTGAATTGTAACATTTCCTGTAAAGCTTTTTCGGCTTCAGAATCAGATAGGGCAGAAGGATCAGCCAATTCTTCAATTAAGTTAGCTTTGGTTGTTTTGCGTAATTTTTCCTGTTCATCAACAAAACGATTATAAACAGGCCAGAATCTTTGCGCTTCTTCAGCAGTTAAACTCAATCGTTTTGTTATAAAGCCAATTTTCATAGCTTCTATTCTTTCTTTCCCCGGTTTTTGTGCCTGCGATAAGGTGCTTATTAGCAGAACCATTATCATGATTATATACTTTTTCATCTTAATTATTATTATCCGTTTATTTCATCAATTAATTCATTCTCTGCGCCTTCTTCTAAAAGGTAATTTTCAATTTCAGAACTGTTTTCGAGTTTATTTAATTCATCACACCAACCCGCATCACATAACATTTCTTCTCTAAAACCAGTACTGCTTAAGTGTTCTATAATTTCATCCTCGGTTAAATCTTCAATTTTGGCTGTTTCAGTTTGATTTGAAGAATTCATTTGCATCA
>JBMLOK010000287.1:0-1827 GCA_049243005.1 Bacteroidia bacterium
ATTTGGGCAAAATTAGGCCTTTTCAAAAAAGTCACCAAACTAAAATACTAACAATATTTAAATCAAATTGTGAAAATCAATTTTCTGATTTGATAATTCTTTTGATAATTGTACCCTTCTCCCCTGATATTTCAAGGAAATAAATACCATTTTCAAGCGTACTCAAATCAATTTCAGAACCTTTATTCTCAAACAAATATTTCATTTGTAAATCGTACAATTTCAAACCAAAAACCTCAGAGTCGCACTCAACCTTAACTCTAGAAGAGCTTGGATTAGGATAAATTACTAAATTACCGAAATCTTTAATTTCATTTGTCGATGTTGGAATGATTCTGGTAGTTAATTTTGTCCAATTATAAGCCGAGTAAACCGGAAAATGATCACTGGTATTGTTGCTAAAATTTGAAACAAAACTTGATGCATTGTCAAAAACTTTTGCAGAACCTGTAAAATAAAATGAATCGAGTGTTTTTGATTGAAGAATATGATCGAGCATTACAGAACCAAATGCATATGACTTTTTACCCGCATCAGTTAATTCTTTGCTTGGAAAAATATAATTCGCATCCAGAAAATTCTTGTAAGGAGATTCTAAACTATTAAAGGTAGATCCATTTAAATCGTCATTCCAATCACCAATAACAAGCCATTTCTTCCCTACCAAATTAGCTTCCAAATACGACTTTAAATAGACTGATGCATTTTTTCTTCTATCATAAGATGTTTGGTCTGAAAAGGCTTTCATGTGAATAACAATCACAAATAAAGTATCTGTTTTTGTTCCACCAATGGTTTTCAAAGCTACTTGTAATGGTGGCCTTGATGCAAATGCATAATTTTGATTGGTTATGATAGATTGCGTTAATAAAGGAATCAAACTAAACATCGATTTTCTCCAATAGATAGCCATTTTTTGTGTTTGACTAATATCAGAAATATACGTTTCGTACTTACTATTAAGGGCAGTACTTAAATTGTTATAAGCCACATCGTTACTCATCTCCTGAACACCAATTATATCAAATTCAGTTTGGTTCAGTAAATTTTTAACATTATTAAATTGAGTTGTCTCATCACTGGGTCCGTTTCCTGATGTAGCATCGCCAAACCATTCTAAATTCCAGGTTGCAACGTCTAAAGTAGTATCATTTCCTAATTTTGGAAACTGCGAAAATGCACTGAAAACTAATAAGTTAAAAACTAATAAGAATGTATTTTTTTTCATTTTTTATTTCCGAAATAGAGAAACCAAATGTAAGATATTATTCCAAATAGCAATGTTAACACAGATTGAAATCCATGGATAACTATTGCCAAAGCACTTGATGTAGACTCATCGGTACCTAAAAGTATAAATGCAGTGCTCACAACATAATGGTAAGCTCCAGCTGAACCTGCCTGAATGGGTAATGTTCTGGCTATAACTCCTAAAACCATTACTTGAAAACATGGATACATTCCCAAATTCGCTGAACCTGGAAACATAAAAATCCACAAATATGTCATTAAATAAAATCCAAGCCAGATTAAAACAGTTGAGACAATAAATTGAGTTTTATGAGGCATTGAGAATAAGTTCAAAAAACTATCCATCAATTCACTGAACCAGGTTCCAAATTTTTTCCTTTTTTTGTATACCAGATATAGAACCAACAAAACGAGCAGCAAAAACAAGCTTAAATAAAGCAATTTAGATTGTAAATTCAATTCTAATCCTTTGGTAAAATGGTTCAATAAACCATCACCAAGGAAAAATTCCAAAACAAAGGCACTTAATATCAAAGTAAACAAAGCCAAAATATCGGCTAATCTCTCAAAAACTAT
>JBMLOK010000288.1:0-1012 GCA_049243005.1 Bacteroidia bacterium
AACAAAACTGGGCCAAAAACAAATTACCCAGGTATGAATACATTTTGCATGTGGTGAATCACAGTACCTTTCATAGAGGTCAGTTGGTAACAATTTTAAGAATGCTTGGCGTAAAAGAAGGCATTCCAGCCACAGATTATAATATTTGGAACTGTAGGGTGCAGCAATAATTTTTAATTGGTATTTTTTGAATTCAGGATTTTACTTAATCTTTAATTTTAAAATTGAATAAAGGTTTTAATTCCTTAATGGAATTCTGTTTTGTTTTTACTGGAATCTACGGATATGCTTTATTACCCAAGTATCAATAACTAATTTTTTTAAAAGATTTATTTAAAGCAATATGATAGCAACATATTCTCAAATTTATATACAATATGTATTTGCCGTAAAGGGACGAGAAAACCTATTGTTAAAACCATGGAGAGATGAAGTATTTAGGTATATAGGTGGAATTATAACAGCAAAGAAACACAAAGTAATTATTGTAAATGGAGTAGAAGACCATGTGCATGTTTTTGTTTCGCTCCATCCTGCTAGCTCTGTCGCTGATTTGGTTAGAGATGTTAAAAACAATTCAAGCAATTTTATTAATCAACAAAAATTTATTAAAGGAAAGTTTTCTTGGCAGGAAGGGTATGGTGCATTTTCTTATTCTAAATCACAAGCAGAAAAAGTTTACTCATATATTTTGAATCAAGAAATTCATCATCGAAAAAGTAGTTTTAAAGAAGAGTATTTAGATTTTCTCAAAAAATTTGAATTGGATTATGATGAACGTTATTTGTTTGATTGGATTGAAAAATAGTCTTTTTCGATATTAATATCTTAGTGATTTGTTCGAAGAAATCATATCAGCCCGATGGGATTCACCTTTCATGTTATCGCTTGTTTCTACAATCATATCAGCCCGATGGGCTTGGTTTGAAGGAATGATTGTATTATTCATGAAGAATTTTATTCATTGTTTTACTTATAATATTCATAAAACCAATAAATAATTATATTTTGG
>JBMLOK010000289.1:0-20877 GCA_049243005.1 Bacteroidia bacterium
ATAGCAGTTTTAAGGAAATTGGTATTACTTACACCCGGTATTTCAACAGGATATTGAAAAGCTAAAAACACTCCTTCACGAGCTCTATCTTCCGGAGCCATTTCCAACAAATCTTTTCCTTCAAAATCAACTGAACCTTCAGTTACTATATAATCTGCACGTCCTGCAAGAACCGAAGAAAGTGTACTTTTTCCGGCACCATTGGGCCCCATAATTGCATGAACTTCACCCGGATTTACAACTAAATTGATACCATTCAGGATTTTTTTTCCTTCGATTTCAGCTTTTAAATTTTCTATTTTTAACATAAATCTATTTTCTTTTTTTTGGTAGATAAAGAGGAATTAACCAACAGAACCCTCTAATGAAACAGCTAATAATTTTTGAGCCTCAACAGCAAATTCCATTGGTAATTGATTCAAAACTTCACGGCAAAATCCATTTACAATTAAACCGATTGCTTCTTCAGTTCCAATTCCTCTTTGGTTGCAATAAAATATCTGGTCTTCACCAATTTTACTTGTACTGGCTTCATGTTCAACAACAGCAGTTTTGTTATTGATTTCGATGTATGGAAAAGTATGTGCACCGCTTCTATCGCCAATCAACATACTATCACACTGTGTATAATTTCTAACAGATTCAGCTTTTTTAGCAACTTTAACTAAACCTCTGTATGTATTATGAGATTTACCTGCAGATATTCCTTTAGAAACAATTCTGCTTTTGCTGTTTTTTCCGATATGAATCATTTTGGTACCTGTATCGGCAACTTGAGCATTATTGGTAACAGCTACTGAGAAAAATTCTCCAATAGAATGATCTCCTTTTAAAATGCAGCTAGGATATTTCCATGTAATTGCACTTCCTGTTTCAACTTGAGTCCAGCTGATTTTAGCATAATCGCCTTCACAAACACCTCTTTTGGTAACGAAATTATAGATTCCGCCTTTACCATTTTTATCACCAGGATACCAGTTTTGTACTGTAGAGTATTTTATTTCTGCTTTTGTATGAGCTACTAATTCAACTACAGCAGCGTGTAATTGGTTTTCATCGCGCATTGGAGCTGTACAACCTTCGAGATAAGAAACATAAGAACCTTCATCAGCAATGACTAAAGTTCTTTCAAACTGACCTGTATTTTCAGCATTAATTCTGAAATAAGTGGAAAGTTCCATTGGGCATCTTACGCCTTTAGGAATATAAACGAATGAGCCATCTGAGAAAACGGCTGCATTTAAAGCTGCAAAGTAATTATCAGTATATGGCACTACAGAGCCTAAATATTGTTTAACTAATTCAGGATGTTCGTGAACTGCTTCCGAAATAGCGCAAAAAATCACACCTTTTTCTTTCAATTGTTCTTTAAAAGTTGTGGCAATTGAAACTGAATCAAAAACTGCATCAACGGCAACATTACTTAAGCGCTTTTGTTCCGATAAAGAAATTCCTAATTTTTCAAAGGTTTTAATCAATTCAGGATCAACTTCATCAAGACTATTTAGCTTTTTTTTCTCTTTTGGAGCAGCATAATAGATGATATCCTGGTAATCGATTTTTGGATATTTGAAGTTTTGCCAATTTGGTTCTTCCATTTTTTGCCAATATCTAAAGGCTTTCAGGCGATACTCCAGCATCCATTCCGGTTCATTTTTTTTAGCCGAGATAAATCTTACAATATCTTCATTAACGCCCTTCGGGGCAGTTTCCATTTCAATTGAGGTAGAAAAGCCATATTTGTATTCTTGACTTACTACCTGATCTATGATATCTACTTCTTCAGACATTAGGCTTGGTTTTGATTGAAATTATTTGCAAAAATAAGAGATTTTTTGTCTTGTTTATACTTAGTCTAAATAAAATACAGATAAGTTGTTGGAATGTTTTGTTGAAAAAGAAATTGAATTATTCAAAACCCTTTATTGCACTCATAATGAATGACATCAACCAAAAAGAGCTGTTGAAATTCTTTAATAGCACCAATTACGCTCTATAGGATAATCATTGTTGTTGCTGCCAATTTGAAGGATTTTATGTCAGTTTTACTCGACAGCGCCTAAATATGAGCTATTTCTTTCTTTTGTTGCAGGTCAGAATCGCACAAAAAAAGGGGACCCGATTGCGGGCCCCCTTCCTATTCAATTGAATGATGAATTATTGTAACTTAACCAATTTTTCCAAAGTCGTTTTTCCGTTTGCTCCTAATTTTAAGAAGTAAACACCGGCAGGTAAACTTGAAGTTTCAGGAACTGAAACCTGGTTATAACCTTCTGTACCCTGAATTGATTGGGTTAATAAAGTTTGTCCATTTAGGTTCATAACTTCTACAGATACCTCAGATGCACTTGGTAAAGTGAATCCAACTGAAATGCCTGACTCAAACGGATTAGGTTGAACAGTATTTAATACCATTTCCTGATTTTCATCCAAAGCCAAACTAACTATTTTTGATAATGAAGTAGTACCATCAAAATCAACCTGAGCTATTCTGTAATACAAAGTTTTAACTCCTAAATTGAATGCTTCTGCATCTAAATGTTTGTATTCAACCAATTTATTTGAAGTACCCATACCTTTTACCTGAGCAATTGCTTCAAAGTTTTTACCATCTAAAGAACGCTCAATAACAAAATGACTATTATCGATTTCAGAAGCTGTAGACCAATTGATTAATGCACCATCATCTACCTTTTTAACCAAAATTGATTTGTAAGTAACAGGTAGCGGACTATTATTAGCACCAATTGAGAATTGGTTATTAAATTGAGTAGTAGAACCTAAAACCAATCTAACAGTTTGATTTGCAATATTAACTGAATCAACTCTTCCTAAGAAACCTTGAATTAATCCCCAATTTGCATCATCATAATAGTTTCTAGTAAATGCAAATACATTATTTGAATTGGCATTTGCACTTAAATTACCAGGATTTAATTGGAAAGTAGCCATAGCACTATCAAAAGAGAAAGTACCATATTTATAAACTAACCAGAAATTATTGTGAACATTTGTAACACCACCTGGGGCAGTTATTGGAGAAGTACCATAAGGAACACCAGGGAAATAATAAGCACCCATATTACCTGTTCCTGATAAATTAACAAATTCAAGATTCAACTTGGCACCAGTGAAATTTACAGTAGAACCAGCAGGTTGGTAGCTATAAACTGAACTTGAATAAATTGGTAATGTAGAATTTGCCCAAGAAACACCTGCATTTCCTTTAGCTGAATTACAGTTTCCAGAAGCATCAGCAGCAAATAAACCAATATTATCATCAAATCTCCAGTATGAAATTAATTTTGCACTAGCCATATTTGGCAAACGTGAGTGCATATTAGTTCTGATTTGAGCATCGGTTCTAACGGTATCCCAAACACGCATTTCATCAATATTTCCGCCAAAGAAACGGTTTCTGTTTGCTGAACATCCGATATAAAAATCATTGGTATTGGTAGCTATGTTTCCACTTTGAGCTATCTCACCAGCTGTATCACCATTGATTAATAATTTCATTTTAACACCATCATAAACTGCTGCAATATGTGAATACAATAATGTAGTTAATGTTTTAGTTGATGTTAAAGTTACATTACCCACAGAAGTACCTGTAGTAAATGAAAGAGTACCACCAGGATTAATTTCTAAATTAAATGAAGGTGTTAAAGTATCTGCATCTTTAGCAAACAAACTCATTCTTGATGTTAATGATAAAGGTCTAACCCAAGCTTCAACACTTAATTTATTTCCACCAACATTTAAAGAACCAAGTCCGTTAACCGACAAATAATTTGTAGTTCCATTTAATAAAACAGAAGTTCCTGTTCCAACTGTTGGTGCAGCTAAATTCGTTACATCAAAAGTAAATGATAAGGTATCATTTCCTCTTTCAGCATCTGTGCTTAATGAAGACCAAGCTCTTAATGTATAAGTTCCAACTGTAGTTGGATTGAAAACAGGGAATGTAATATTAGCAGAACCATTATTCGCAATAGGACCTAAAAATGTGCTTGTTTGAGAATATGTAGCTGGTCCTGTTATCGAACAAGTAATTGGAATACTAGTTTGTGCATTTAAACCATAATTATAGATACTAACGATTGGAGCAAAAGGTGCAGAATTTTGAATTACTGTATTACAAGGAGCAATAACATCTGTCATACCAACATCGTTCGCCAAAGTTAAACGAGGCTCAACCATAAATCTGAATGCAGAATTGGTTGAAGCGAAATCAGCCCAAGAATTAACAGTAACTGCTTTATAAAAGAAAGTTTGGTTTCTGATAGGATCTTCTGATTGGTAGGCAAAATTTACGTTTATATTACCAATTTGACGAACACCAACATAAAAAGTACCAGATACAGGAACAGCAGGATTAACAGGAATTGTGTTTACACCTGTAACCGAAGTTAGTGTAGAAGAATTCCATAAAAGTACACCAGGTGTATCATTTAAATTATCATAAATTACAATTTGGTAAGTATTTCCACCACCAAAGAAGTTAACTCCCACCTGGTTAATTGAATTAGAACCTGCTAAAGGATATTTAGCGATAAAGTCTCCTGAATTACCATTAAATCCAACTCCACCAATTGCAGGTTTTGAAGGATCTGCATAAGCATAAGAATTATTGGTAACCAATTGAGTAAATGATTTGGTGTTATTATTATTAGTACTATCAGGCGGAACGCTAACTACAATATTATTTGTTCCGGTATTTGCAGGAGAGTAGGCAGGTAAAATAGCAGTAACATTTCCATTAGGAGGAATCATTGCTATTAATGTAGAATCGGAGAAAGTATTTGCACCTGAGATATTTAATCTAACCCACTGGTTAAATAAAGTATCAATTCCATCATTAGAAATATTTGCTCTTAATTGATGAGGCACAGCATATGGAATAGGTAATTTTCCAAAAGTATAAACTTCTACAACTTTTGCATCCTGGAAGTTTACAATAGGAGGTCCTTCAAAAGCCCCTCTGTAAGGAATTGTAGATGAACGCGGAGTATCAAAATAATCTGATGTAACTGTTGCAATTGGAGTACCAATAAAATTTGATGGACTATTTAATGTAGTCGACAACAAAATATCAGTAGTTGTTGTAAAAAATGGAGTTGCTATAATTGAATGCTGTTCTTGAGGAAAAGCAGCCAGTCTGTAACTTGTTGTGACATCGTAAAAAGTACCAATCAAAGCAACTTTAAATACTGATGCAGCCCAGTATGTATTGTAATCCATTGTATTGATACCATTTGCTGCTGTTTGATTCCAAACAGCAATATGTTGGTTAGCTGTTCCTGTTCTAGTATTTGAAATTAAATTATTTCTAAAATTTAAATTACTTGCAGCTGCAGAATTAGTTTTATAAAATCCAATTGAAGTTGGATTTCCATTTGCAGAAACCAATTGAGTTCCTGAAATTCTAATTGTATTATGTTGGAAATTCAAAACCAAAGGATTTGTTGTACCCTGATATTGTACACCAACAATTCTATTCGCTGTTGAAGTGGCAGTATCTGTAATTGAAATAATATTATTAACAAAATTTAAAACAGGAATTGTAACTGGTGCAGCTGCGGCAGGAGAAATAATTACTCCCAATACATTTAATGCCGTTGTTGTGCCAAAAACTCTAAATCTTTCAATTCTGTTTTTTCTAAAATTCCAATTTGCAGCATCAACATTCACTGTTAAAAACATCCCTTGAGGTGCAACATTTCCAGGAGAAGTTGTTAATTGGTTAATTGTATTACCTTCTACAGTTAAATTTCTTATTGCACTAAAAGTAGCACCTTGTAAAGACCAGTTTGTAATTAAATTGTTTCCAACATAAATATTAGTCATTGGATTAGCCAAAGTACCTGCTGCTTGCAAACAAGCTCTGCCACCATTAAATTCACAATTGTAAATACTATCATTACTATTTGAATTTGTTGCAGCAGAAGTTGATAATTGAAAATTCACACCTCCAGCTAAGGTAAAAGTTCCATTTAGAAAATTTACATATCTGAAAACATTATTACTCGCTCCATTAATTAATCTGCAAGTGAATGAATTTGAAGAGGTAGTATTGGTATGTTGGAAAGTTAAAAATCTATTAGTTCCCAAACCCATAGGACGACCATCAATAGTAATATTGTCGGCTCCTTGTAAATTCAATAATATAACACCCAAAACCGATGTTGAAACCACTTTATTCACTGTAGATGAATCTGCAGGTTTGATTAAAATTGAAGAATAAATTGCTCCACCAACAGAACCTGATGAGTCAATTGAAACACTTGCCGTTTCTATGGTATTTGAATGAATGGAAATTTCAATTGTTCCACCATGAACACCTGAATTTACTGCAGTTATAGCAGCACCCAATGTAGAATAAGAGGCTGAACTCGACGAGCCTCCTGTTGAAATAACAGATACTTGAGACCATGCTGTGTTGACCCCAAATACAATTACCAAAAAAGAAAAAATTAGTAAGATTTTTTTCATATGCACTTTAATTATTGAAACCAATTTATAGATTTTATTTTATAATCAAGCATTTTTCTTAAAAAATTTACACTCAAGCATCCTACTTAATTTACTCAAAATCAATTAATGAATAAAAA
This sequence comes from Bacteroidia bacterium, assembly GCA_049243005.1. Taxonomy (GTDB): domain Bacteria; phylum Bacteroidota; class Bacteroidia; order UKL13-3; family UKL13-3; genus CAISCU01. Next base: position 6,615 of record JBMLOK010000289.1, read on the forward strand.
TTGCTAATGAATTAATATATTTTTCAAGATTAAATCTACCTTTTATACTATTAAATTAAAGAATGAATTTATCCCAAATTTGAAATTAAATAAATCAAGTTTTGGCTATTGATAAAGTAATCTAAAATTTGAATTTACTTTGCAGCTTTAGAATATAAATAATGCAACTTAATTATAAGGAATACGGCAGTGGAGAACCACTCATTATATTACATGGTTTCTTAGGTTCGCTAGATAATTGGCATACCCTTGCCACTAAATTTGGTGCATATTTTAGAACCTTTGCTATCGACCAAAGAAATCATGGAAAATCGTTTCATTCAGAATCACATAGTCTGCAATTGATGGTTGATGATTTAAAAGAATTTATTGAATTGCATCAATTAAAAAATGTAAACCTGCTTGGTCATTCAATGGGAGGAAAAGTGGTAATGGAATTTGCACTTCAATATCCTGAGTTAACTAATAAAATAATTGTTGCTGATATTGCTCCAAGGAAATATAAACCCGGTCATGATGATGTTTTTTCCGCTTTACATGCAGTTGATTTAACAAAAATTGAAAACAGAAAACAAGCTGAGGAAGCCATGACTCCTTTCCTACCCGATTTTGGTGTGAGGCAGTTTGTTCTTAAAAATCTTGACAGAACTGAAAGCGGAACCTATCAGTGGAAAATGAATTTGAGGGTACTTTATAGAGATTATGAAGAAGTAACCAAAGAAATCGAAGGTAGCAGAAGTTTTGATAATCCGGTTTTGTTTTTGAAAGGCTCTAATTCACTTTATATTAAAGAAACTGATATCCCTAAAATAGCGGAATTGTTCCCTTATTTTAAATTGGAAACTATTGAAAACGCAGGACATTGGTTACATGCAGAGCAGCCTGAAAAAGTTTACCAATTGGTATTGAATTTTCTAGAGAATTAAATTACCTCAAACGAATTCTTCTACCCGATTTGATTTTTGTCTTTACTGAAATTTTATTCAGCTTAGAAAGTCTTTTTGCACTCACTCCATAACGGTTCGCAATTTTTATGAGGGTATCATTTTTTCTTGCTTTGACATACTTAGGAGTTTTAGCTTTTAATTTAGCCGATTGGTATTCATACAAATGTTTGAAACAACCTTTATCAACCTGAAAAGTATCGTTTAATAAAGAACCGCTTGGAAAATGTATGATTTGAGCAGGATTGATTTTTTCACCTAAAAACCTCACTTCAAAATGCAAATGTGGACCAGTAGATCTTCCGGTACTTCCTGCCAATCCAATGATATCACCACCTTTTACAGGTTGTCCGGGATAAGCCAATAACTGAGAAAAATGTGCGTATAAAGTTTCGAGTCCGTTGTTATGCCTGATTAAAACCACATAACCATAATCAGCGCTTCGTTTTGCAATTCGTACTACACCTTCAAAAGCTGCATAAACCGGGTCACCAACTTCCATTCTGATATCGGTACCAAAATGAAATTTGAGTCGCCTACCCCATCTTCTAAAACCAAAATTTGAAGTGATATCTCCAATTGCCGGTGGATGAAAAGCACAATCTGCCACATTTCCCAATACCAAATGAATGGTATCGTGCATGTTTTTTAAATCTACCTTATAAGGATTGATTGTAACAGTATCCCAGCTTTGGTAAAATTGATGAGCCGGTGCAAAAGCAGTATCAAATAAAAAGTTTCTGGGTCTGATAAAATCCCAGTATTTTTCAGAAGGACTTACAATAACAGAATCATATTCATCTGCTTCTTCTTCATCCTCTTCAAATTCAACAACAATTGTAGTATCAGGCTCTAATTCTAATTGAACTTGAGCTTGTGAAAAAATCCCTGTTAAAAGAAAAAAAGAAAGAAATATACTATACTTAAAATTCATTGATGATAACGCTGAGTTTGGTTTGATAAAATTTCCAATGCCCGCAATTTATCCTGAAAGAGTTGAGTTTTTAGTGTTTCAATTCCTGAAAAGCGAATTTCGTTGCGGAGTTTATCAACAAACGACACGCGTATGGTTTGATTATAAATATCTTCACTAAAATTAAAGATGTGGACTTCCAAACTTCTACCTTTCCCCTGAATAGTTGGATTATTGCCAATATTCATCATTCCACCATAAATTTTTCCATCGAATTCCACTTCAACAACATAGACTCCATCTGCGGGAATGAGTTTATGTTCATTAAAGACATTTAAATTCGCGGTAGGAAATCCAATTGTTCTTCCCAATTGTTTCCCTAAAATAACTTTTGCAGTTAAACAGTATTTTCTTCCTAAATAAGTATTGGCCTGATTAATTTCACCGGCAAAAAGTGACTCTCTTATTTTAGTAGAACTAACAGAAACATTGTTTACATCCTGTTCAGGAATTTCTGCAACATCAAAACCGTAAGCCTTAGAAAATTCTTTTAAATGTTCAAAACTACCTTCTCTGTTTTTCCCAAAACGATGGTTGTAACCGATGACTAAATATTTGGTTTTTAGTTTATCGAGAATGATTGTTTTTATAAAATCTAAAGAACTTAATCTGGAAAATTCCTTAGTAAAAGGAAGCACCAATAAATGATCAATTTTTTGTTTTGATAACAATTCTATTTTCTCATCTAAATCGGTCAATAATTTCAAACCATGATCATCCGGAAATAAAACCATTCTTGGATGTGGCTCATAAGTTATCAAAACTGTTTCACCATCAAGAGTTTCTGCTAAGTTTTTTAATCTGTTTAATATCACCTGATGGGCATGGTGAACGCCATCGAAAGTCCCTTGACTCACAATAGCATTCCTTATATCAGGCATTTCATCTAAACTCTTATAAACCTTCATGATTTCTGCGAAAATAATAGATTTATTGAAATGCTAACTAGGGCCAGCTGAAAAAGACAGAAACAGGTCAGATTTTAGACGCTGCCAAATTAGATGTATATATAATACTTCAATTTGGCAGCAACGACAAAGATGGCCTTGTTTCTGTCTTTATTTAATTTGAAAACTAATTTTACTTGATGTAAAGATTATTAAGTAATTGTTCTTAAAACCTTGCATTTAATTTATCAAAAAAACTGTATAATTGATTGATAATAAGTGCTAATAAAGATTTTCATCAGGCCCTAACTAAGCAAACTTTAGATTATCAAAATTGTTGATAATGAATAAAAAAATCCCGGCCAATAAAGACCGGGACTTTCTAACCTATGAAAACTCAAGCTACCCCTGCTTGATATTACTTTATAACCACATTACTGCGGATTTGTTTTGATTCAAGTTTAGGAATATTAATTTTTAAGATTCCATCGACTAATTCTGCTTCCAAATTTTCTTTGTCAACATGCTCAGGTAAAGTAAAACTGCGTGAAAATTTACCATAAAAATTTTCTACAGTGTGGTACTTATCCTCTTTGTTTTCAGTTGCTTTTTTTCTTTCACCGCTAATAGTTAGAATGTGCTTTTCGATAGCAATTGAAATTTCATCTTTCTTTAAACCCGGTAAAGCCATGTGAACTTCAAATTGCTTTTCATTTTCAAGCACATCTACTCTTGGAGTGAAAAATACATTACGTTCGAATTTACCTAAACCGTCGTTCATAACTGATTCGAATAAATTGCTTAAATGTGATGGAATTACTTGGTCTCTAAATAATTCACGAGCTGGATTTAATTTAATAAATGTCATAATTTGTTTCTCCTATTTTTTTAATTTGTTAGTATGACTTCAATTCATCAAAGCCTATTCCAAACGAAAAAAGCAGACGTTTTGTCTGCTTTTAACTAATTTAACAAGAAAATATTTCAAATTAAAGACAAAATGTCTTATCTTTCAACATAAAGTCTAACTTCATCAGCCATTTTGATAGCAATGGTTTGACTTAATTTGTTTGCAAGCTCTTCTTGGGAAACTATAGTTCCGGATGTTTTTCCAAATTTCTCTCTCCATTCTCTTGGAGCTGCAGGCAAAGTATTTCCTTTAGGTAATTCAGGATACAAATTGCTTACATTTCCTTTGAAAACAAATCTTTCATATTCATCGATTTTTTCCTCAGCAATAACTTCGCTTGCTACAATTTGAGAAGTTTGTGTAGAAACCAATTGAAAAAACACACGGGCATAAACCCTATTTTTCTGGTAATGACGTGCATATTTTACCTTTTTAAAACGTGTAATCGAACGCATTTGTCCGGGAATCTGTTCTGGAATACTTTCAACATAAGCCTCATAAGCTTCAATTGAATCGATTGTAGGTCTTATTTCATCTATATCCCATTCACTTAAAGCCGACATCAAAACATATTTTAATCCGATTATTTTACCGGCTTGGGCAGCAGTTTCAGGATCTACCATTCCGCTCATTCCCAATTGTTGTTCGCTCAACATTCTTTCTAATGAACTTCTTTCAACTACTTTTAAAAACGGACTTTTACCTTTTACCATTTGAGAAATGATATCCTGATATAGTTTAGTATCGAAATTTCTACTGCGAGTTTGATTTTGAACCGGTAAAACACCAACACCAACAGTGGCTTTTCCAAGAGCCGCTTCCCTCAAAGCTTTTACATCTTTGTAGGATTTGTCTTGTAAGTAAACCTTATCAAAATTCTTAAATGCTTCTTTGTAGTTTTCTAATTGAAGCATTTTCATTCCGTTTTGATACATTGGCTCAAGAATACTGTTCATTCTTAAAACTGTTGCATCTTTATAACCCGGGTCGATTTCTGCAATTTCACTAAAATTAGCTTCAGCTTTATCATATTTATTGTCCTTCATTAGCTGAAGTCCGTCTGAATATAATTTAGCTATGTACTCATTTTTGATTTCAAGATATACTTCATCATACATACTTGGCCAATCTAATTCAACACCAACCGATTTTGTTTTTTCAAAATACTTTTGGTTCGAACGGTATTGACGAACAGCATCGGCATCTCGGTTTTCAACTACATATTTTCCAAACTGACTAAATTTAGCAGTTAATACATTATTCGCCGATTTCTTCAAAGCCTGTTTAGCTTCTAAATTTTGAGGATCGGCTAAAAGTGCATTGTAAAAATAAGTAGCAGCATCGTCGTAATTACCAAGGAGGAAAAATTCATTTCCTTTTTTGATGTATTGCTTAGCAGGATTACAAGCCCAAAGCAATGAAACCAACACCAAAATAATGTAGCTCTTTTTCATGATGTTTGTATTTCTATTTAATCAAGCAAAATTCTTACCAAATTACATTTTCTCAGGAACTCCGATACCCAAAAGCGAACAAGCATGCTTTAAAATATTACCTGTGAATAAACATAAACTCAATCTGAAATTCCTTTGCTCAGGATTTTCTTCTTTTAAAATTGAATGTTCATGGTAAAACTGATTATAGGCTTTTGCTATATCGTAAACATAGTTACAAATCACACCCGGACTCATTTCTTTTCCTGCATCTTCAATAATTAAAGGATAAGAATACAATAGTTTTAATAAGTTCTTTTCAAATGAACTAAGTAAAACTGAACCTGAGTTAAATTCGAAATTCGTTGTTTGTGCATTTCTGATTACAGAACGAATACGTGCATGTGTGTACTGTATAAATGGACCTGTGTTTCCCTGAAAATCGATTGATTCAGCAGGATTAAACATCATTTTTTTCTTAGGATCAACTTTTAACAAATAGTATTTTAAAGCACCTAAACCAACCATTTGAAACAAGTCGGTTTTTTGTTGCTCATCCAAACCTTCTGTTTTTCCTAAAGCATGGGTAGTTTCTTCAGCTGTATCAATCATTTCTTTGATTAAATCATCTGCATCCACAACAGTACCTTCCCTACTTTTCATTTTTCCTTCGGGAAGTTCAACCATTCCATAACTCAAATGGTAAATACCTTCAGCATAACTTTTTTCAAGTTTTTGAAGGATTAATTGAAGTACTTTAAAATGATAATCCTGTTCGTTACCAACCACATATACTGAGCGTTTATAGGGGAAGTCGGCATATTTTAATTCAGCTGTTCCAATATCTTGGGTAATATAAACCGAAGTTCCATCACCACGAAGCAATAGCTTTTGGTCTAAACCATCATTGGTTAAATCAACCCAAACAGAGCCATTATCTTTTTTAAAGAAAACACCTTTATCTAAACCTTCCTGAACAATTTCTTTTCCTAATAAATAGGTATTCGATTCGTAATAATATTGGTCGAAATTTACTCCTAGGTTTTTATACGTTACGCCAAAACCATCGTAAACCCAACCGTTCATGGTTTTCCAAATCTGAACTGTTTCAGCATCATTGGCCTCCCATTTACGCAATAATTCCTGCGCCTGAAGCATAGATTCGGTATTTTTAGCCGCATCATCTTCACTCATTCCTGAGTCGATTAAATCCTGTTTTTCGATTTTGTTTTGCTTTTCAAAAGCAACATAATATTTACCAACCAAATGGTCGCCCTTTAAACCTGATGATTCAGGAGTTTCGCCATTACCTTGTTGCATCCAGGCATACATCGACTTACAAATATGAATGCCTCTATCATTAATTAAATTACATGATTTTACTTCATATCCATTTGCTTTAAGAATTTGAATCACAGAATATCCTAAAAGATTATTTCTGATATGACCCAAATGCAAAGGCTTGTTGGTATTGGGCGAAGAATATTCAACCAATACCTTTTCTTTAGAATCAGGAGTATTAGTTCCAAATGAAGCATTGGTGGCTTCTTTTGAAATAAAATTTAACCAATATGAATCGTTGATGTGTAAGTTTAAAAAACCTTTAATTACTTGAAATTTACTGATAAAATCAGAATTTTCACAAAGGTGATTTCCAATTTCAGCAGCAGTTTGTTCAGGATTTTTTCTTGAGATTTTTAAGTAAGGGAAAACCACAAATGTGAAATCACCTTCGAAATCACCACTTGTTTTTTCAATTACGATTTTAGAGGCATCAGTATCTATTTGATATATTGCATTTAAAGAATCTGCTAAACTTTGTTTTATCTTATCTTGTATCATTTTTTAATTTTAAAACGGACTATCTTTTTCTTTTGAAACGGTTTTAAAGACCAATGAATCAACCCAACGAGGGAAGAATTTATTAAGCCAAAAAGTTAATTTACCTTGGGTGGTCAAGACCACCTCAGGTCTTCGTTTTTCAACCATTTCAACAATATAATCTGCTACAGTTTCTGCCGGCATAAGTTTGCTTTCATCAAAAGGACTTTCGGCCTGAGATTTTCCATCTTTATTTAAAGCAGTATTTCTAATATTAGAAGCTGTATAACCCGGAGAAATAACACCAATATGTAAACCGGTTTTGATATTTTCTATTCTTAAAGCCTCCATAAAACCATTCATGGCAAATTTTGAAGCTGAATAACCTGTTCTTCCTGGTAAACCTTTAATTCCGGCAATTGAACTTACTCCAATCACACTACCCTTTTCATTAATAAGATATGGAAGTGCAAATTTTGTACAATAAACCGTACCCCAAAAATTGATATCCATTACTTGTTTTAAAACCGATAAATCCAGATTTACCAATAAAGCACGCATTGAAATACCTGCATTATTTAGCAAAATATGAATGGTTCCAAAACGCTCGATTGTTTTTTCAATAAGCGCTTTACAATCGTTTTCAATTGAAACATCACATTGAACTAAAAGCACTTCTGCACCTAGTTTGATGCAATTATCCTGCACTACTTTTAGCTTATCTAAATTTCGGGCAGCAAGCACCACTCTGCACTTTTTAGCAGCAAAAGCATAAGCAGAGGCCTCACCAATTCCTGATGAGGCCCCTGTTATAATGACTACTGAATTATTTAGGACCACGCTTATTTCTTCCAGATTATTGGTGTTCCAACAGGAGTGATTTCAGGAAAATCAATTTCCATTCCATCCAAAGCTTCTTCAATTGCTTCTTCTAAATAAACAGAAGTTGCCATTGCTTCATTTTGCCAGCTATCGTCGATGGCACCTTTGTAAACCAATTCTCTTTTTCTATTGAATAAAAACACTTCAGGATTCACCTGAGCTCCAAAAGTTTTAGCAACTTCTTGTGTTTCATCATGTAAAAACAAGAAATGTAAATCTTCTAAACCATAATGTTTTGCAGCCAATTGCATGTTTTCAAAACTATCTTCAGGAGATTGAGCAGCATCGTTTGAGTTGATACCAACAATTCCTAAATTATCATCTTCGTATTTTTCAAAAAGATTTAACAAACGCTTTGCATAAGCCTTAGATATTTCTGAACTATTACAAGTAAATACTACTGCCAATGCATATTTATCGGCATAATCAAAATGAGTATAATACTTATCATCAAAACCTTTTAACCTGAATTCAGGTAATTTGTCTCCAATTTTCAACATAACGAATCCTTATTTTGTCAGGCAAAATAAACAAACAATTGCGATTGCGCAAAAGTGTTCCTTGTGGAATTAAAAATCTCTTTATTTCTTCGCTGTGAAATGAAAGTAGTAGAAGTAAATAATAACAAGCTTATTTCGGATTTTTTAAATTTCCCAAAAAGCTTATATAAACATGATTCTGAGTGGGTTTGCCCTCTTGACAAAGATATTGAAGAGGTTTTTAATCCTGAATTGAACGCAAATTTCAAAGGAGGAAAAGCCTGTCGTTGGATTTTAATCAATGAAAAAAATAAAATAATTGGTCGTGTTGCAGCATTTTACAACGAAAAATATTTCTTACCCGGAGAGAAAAAAACAGGTGCAATGGGATTTTTCGATTGTATTAACGACCAAAATGCAGCCAATCTATTGTTTGATACCTGTAAAAACTGGTTAAAAACATTTGGAATTGAAGCAATGGATGGTCCGGTAAATTTTGGAGAAAAAGATAAATATTGGGGATTAATGGTTTCCGGTTTTAAAAACCCAAGTTATCAGGAAAATTACAATCCACCTCACTACCAAACTCTCTTTGAAAATTATGGTTTTGAAAGAATTACAGAACAAACTACTTCTGAAATTACCCATGACAATTTCAATTACGAGCGTTTTTCGAAATTAGCATCCAGAGTTATGACAAATCCTGCTTATACTTTTGAGCATTTTAAAATGGCTCAATTAGAAAAATATGCAGGAGATTTTATTCATATCTATAACCTTGCATGGGCTAGTCGTGCTGATTTTGTGCCTATCACCAGAGAAAGAATTGAAAGTACATTGAGGTCGTTAAAACCAATTTTACTTGAAGACGCCATTTGGTTTGTTTACGCAAACGGAGAACCTGCAGGATTTTTTGTAAACGTGATTGATGTGAACCAAATTTTCAAACATTTAAATGGCAAATTAGATCTCTGGGGAAAGCTAAAATTCCTTTGGTTCCGCAAATTCGGAGATATAAATAGAGTTAGAGGAATAGTTTTTGGAGTGATACCTCAATACCACAATTTGGGTTTAGAAACCGGAATGATTATGAAATTCCATGAATCGATGAAAAATCACCCAAAACTAACAACAGCAGAATTGGCCTGGATTGGTGATTTTAATCCTAAAATGCATTCTTTATTGCATTCATTAGGTGCAAAAACCACAAAAATTCACTATACTTACAGATACCAATTTTAAGGTCTACCATGCTTAAAAAATCTGCTATATTAATCCTCCTTAATTTTATTTGTTTAGGACTGTTTGCACAGGTACAAGCATTTAAAATTCAAAAATTATCCCAATACAATAATCCTGATTTACCAAAGGTTGATGGAACAGATATTTGGAATGATATTACAGGTTGGTACGATTCTACAAATGGCAGAGAATACATTATTTGTGGAACAACAGATTCCATTTACTTTTTCGATATCAGCATACCTACAGAAATGAAGCTGGTGCAGGTTAAAACTGGTAAATCGAATTTTGCTCGTAACCGAGATTATGAAACATTTTCACATTATGCTTATTGTGTTGCAGACCAAGGTTCAGGAGCAGGACAATTACAAATTTTCGACCTAAGTTTTCTGCCGGATTCGGTTCATGAAGTTTATTCAAGTGATGTTTTAGGAAAGTTCACACATACGATTTATATCGATGATAATTCAAAGCGTTTGTACATGTGTATGAACTCCAAAGCAAGTGGATTTTCTGCAATGGATATTTTGGGATTAGAAAACCCTGAACAACCGGTTTTACTTGCAAAATTAGAAGTTCCTAACAAACCAAATGGAAATCCAATTTTCAACAAAGTGCATGAAATGTATGTACGTAATGATACTGCCTATTTAAGTTGTGAAGAAGCCGGTTTATTTATTTTTGATTTAAGAGATTTAAGCAATCAAAAATTTCTTACCTCTATAACAAGTTATCCAGATCAAGGTTATAATCATAGTCCTTGGTTAGATGATTCAGGAAGATATTTAATGTTTACTGATGAAAACACAGGATTAGACATTAAAATTTATGACTTGAAAAATTTCTTTGAGCCACAATTTGTTAGTCAGTTTAATTCAAACCAATTAGCCATGCCACACAATGCTTATTGGGTTGGCGATTTTGCTTATGTTTCATCGTATCATGATGGTGTTAGAATTTATAATGTAAAAGATCCTACAAATCCTCAAATGGCGGCTTGGTACGATACTCATTTTGAAAACCCAGAAGTTTACGGAGGATATAAAGGATGTTGGGGATTGTATCCATTTTTGCCAAGTAAATTAATTTTAGCAAGTGATTTAACTAATGGAATTTTTGTTTTAAAAGTAGATTCAGATTTGGTTGGAAATGCTGAATCAACAATAGATTTTGAAGAAGTAAATATTTATCCAAATCCAACTAAAGGTACATTTCATATCAAAGGTTTAAACAGAAATGTACAATCAATTGAAATAAAGATTTTAGATGTTTTAGGTAATGAATTGATGAGTATTAATCAATCAAATCATGAAGAAATAGATTTAACTCATTTAAAAGAAGGAGTGTATTTTCTTGTTATAAAAAGCGGAAATACAATTGTTTCCAAAAAGTTGATTAAAAGCGAATGAAACTAAGATTCATTTATTTTTTACTTTTGATTTCAAGCTTAACATGTTTTGAAAATTTAAAAGCGCAAGGGTACAAAATAAAATACCTGGATCATTACAACAATCCGAATTTACCTAAATTAGATAATTATCAAATTTGGAACGATTTAACAGGTTGGGTTGATACCATAAATCACAAAGAATACATTATAGCAGGTACAACAGATAGTATTTACTTTTTTGATGTTACAGACCCAACAAACATGGTTTTATGTGATGTTGAAAGCGGTAATTCTAAATCTGTTGTTAATAGAGATTATGAGTGTTATAGTCACTATGCTTATTGTGTAAGTGATAACAGAAATCCGGGTAGTTTGCAGGTTTTCGATTTACAATATTTACCTGATTCTGTTCACAAAGTATTTGATAGTGACTCCTTATCATTTAATACACATAGTATTTTTATTGATGCCAAAAGCAAACGATTGTATTTATGCATCAACAGATTAAAATCGGGCGGTGTTGCAGCAATGGATATCCTAAGTTTAGAAAATCCTGAAAAGCCTGTTTGGATAAGCAGATTAAATGTTCCAACCTTTGGAGATGGAGCTGCTGCATTTAGAAATGTTCATGAAGTATTTGTTAGAAATGATACAGCCTATTGTTCGGTTGAGTACAATGGTCTTTATATTTTTGATTTAAGAGATTTAAAGAACCAGAAGTTATTGTCAGTTATATCGCAATACCCGCAAAATGGCTATAACCATAGCAGTTGGGTTGATGCTTCAGGAAAATATTTAATGTTTACAGATGAAATTCCTGGAGGATTAGACATTAAAGTTTATGATATATCAGATATAAGAAATCCTATCTGGTTGAATGCCTATCACAGCAACGATGCGGCAACAGCCCATAATGCTTTTTTTGTAGGCGATTATGCTTATGTTTCTTATTATCATGATGGATTTTATATTTTTAATATAAAAGATAAATCAAACATATTTGTAGAAGCTTATTACCATACATCAACATATCCACCACCAAGTTATGAAGGTTATAAAGGATGTTGGGGAGTATATCCGTTTTTACCATCAGGAAATATTGCAGTAAGTGATATGGGTGAAGGAATTTTTATGTTAAGAAGAGATTCTACAGTCTTATCGGTAAATAAAATTCAAGTAGCTGAAAAGGTGCATATTTGGCCAAATCCAAGTAGAAATACCTTTAATTTTGATATGGGTTCAAGCATTAAATTTCCGTTAGAAGCGAGTGTTTATGATATTCATGGTAAACTCGTTTTGCAAAAACAAGTACATGAGGCTACCTTTGAATTGGATTGTTCAGCTATTTCGGCAGGATATTTGAGTGTAGAATTGGGCAATTCAGATTTTCGAAAAGTATACAAACTGATTAAAACAGATTAGATTCCTTGAAACATTTATTTATACTATTTATATTATTTACTTCATTATTTGCTTCTGCTCAAACAGATAGTATTCCACCTATTCAGATAAAATATTTAACAAGTTACTCAACTGAGCAACAAATAAATAGAGGACTTGAAAAGGTGTTTATTGATAGTTCATTAGCTGCCAATGAAACATACCATCCACTTTATAGAAATCTGACTGTATTCCAGGATTTGGGATTTATTTTAAGTCCTTATACCAACCAAAATTTTCAGATTAATCGCAATTCAGGTTTTAATTTAAGTGCCAATCCTTATTCAATTTACTTTAAAACACCAGAAACTGCTAAATACTATAATTCAAAGGTTCCTTATGCTGATTTTTCATACGTTCAAGGGGCAAATGCTTTATTGATGCTTGATGGGAAATTTGCTGTGAATGCTACACCTAGACTAAATTTCGGTATTGATTATTCAAGAATTACTCAAGATGGATTTTATTTAAGACAATTTACAAGTGGATATTTTACTCAGGCACATACCAATTATTATAGCAAAAGTAAAAGATACAGGTTACTTGCAAACATCAATTGGAACAGAGGAGTTCATGATGAAAACGGCGGAATTCAAAGCGATTCATTGTTCGAAACACTCATTGGGACCAACAAATCGGTTCCTGTTTATTTAAACGGATCACAAAGCAGATTTAAACAGTTTAATGCTTATGCCAAACAGTATTATTATTTGGGTAGCTCAGAATTGATTATTGATGAAAATGAAGATTCTGTTTACTTAGTAAAACCAGTAGCCTATTTTTCACATACAATCAATTACGAAACTGAGCAATACTTTTTCGATAATATAAGTGGAGACAGTGCCTTTTTATTTCCGGGGTTTAACTTAGATAGTTCTTATATTTTTTCTGATTCAGTTGGTAAGAAAGTATTAAACAACCGATTTGCATTTGGCACTTGGAAAACAGATGAAAAAAGGAATTTATTTGCTGAAGCGGGATTAAATATCCAGAATTTAAGCATTCATACTTACTCTGGTTATAGAAGTGAGTTTAATGTAATTGCTGATGGAATTTTAGAAAGAGCACCCAAATCAAAAACAGACATTGGGTTAAAAGCACAGGGCCAATTTTGTTTATTGGGATATAATATTGGCGATTTTCAAGCCATAGGAGAAGTAAAACTTATTTTTAAAGGTTTGGATTTCACAGGTTCATTCAGCAATTATTTGTATAAAGCAGATGAAGTGATGTTGAGGTACCAATCGAATCCATTTGTTTGGAACAACAATTATTCTAAAATAAATGTAACCAGGTTAAGAGGAGGATTTAAGACTTTAAAATTCAAGAATAATTTCAACTTGGAGTTCAATAGTTACCTGTTAACCAATTGGGTTTATTTTGGGAAAGATGTGGTTCCGGTTCAAACGAATGAAGTGATATCAGTAAATTCATTGTCATTAACTAAAACATTTCAATTAGGCTTTTTATTTTTAGAGAATACATTATTGTATCAAAAGAGCAGTAATGATATAGTTAGATTACCTGAATTAAGTGCAAAAATTAGGTGGTATGTGAATGGTAATTTATTCAAAAAAGCATTAAGATTTCAGTTAGGAGCAGCAGCGTGGTTTAATACAGCTTATTATGGAAATGCTTGGAATCCGGCAGCCAGAGCATTTTATTTACAAGATAATGTATCAATTGGAAACTATCCTGTATTGGATGTATTCTTAACTGGAGAAATCAAAAAGGCCATCATATTTGTGAAATTAGAACATGCCAATATGGATTGGATGAACCAGGGATTTTACAATACACCACATTATCCTTTGCCAATAAGAGCTTTAAGATTAGGTGTTAAATGGAGAATGTATAATTAG
>JBMLOK010000290.1:0-6929 GCA_049243005.1 Bacteroidia bacterium
GTGATTCGTGTTGTATCAGAAGCTATACAAGCATTTGAATCCATTACATACAATTGATGTAAGCCTGCAAAAATGTTTCTAAATACTGAATCACTTGTATAACTAAGACTATCTATTTTAAACAAATAGGGTCTTTTTCCTCCATTTCCAGATAAGCTTATCTCACCAGTTGCAGAGCCAAAACAAAATGCATTCTGTTTAGTATAACTTAATGATATGCCTGTTGTTGGAGCTGCATTGATTATGATATTAGGGAAATTTATCTGGCAATTATTTGAGTCTTTGATGTAAAAAATATAAGTACCCGGATTAATATTTCCTATAGTAGAACTAGAGCCTGATGTGGTATTAAAAACCCCATAGGTATAAGGTGTATTTCCACCAATTGCATTAATTTGAACAATACCTTTTGTGTTGGCACAAATGGGTTGTATGACATTGATACCCGCAGTTAATTTGATGCTAGGTTCTGTATGGGTGATACTAAAGTTTCGGATGCATGAATTATTATCTTTTACCTGATATAATCTTGTTCCGGGAAGTAAACCACTGAAAGAATTATTGCTACTGAAAACACTTGCTGTATCAAATTTATAGGTATAAGGACTAATGCCACCGCTTGCCAAAAAGAGGATACTTCCACTTGTATCTCCTTTACATGCAATTCTGTTTCCCAAACTATTTGTTACTGTAATAGGTAATGGTTCACTAAATTGAATAGAACTTGAATTGGTGCAGCCCAGTGAGTCCATAACTGTAAAAGTATAGGTCCCTGATTTGAAATTTGTAAATCTTGCGGAATCCTGAAAATTTCCATTACCCATTTTGAAACGTTTGAATCCTGTTGCAAAATTGGCACCCAGAATGATACTTGCATTTGAATCACCCGAACAGGTAACTATTTTCTTTTCTATAGTGCTTAATGTAATTGCATTTGCAGGTTGAAATAAGGTAATAAGAACACTATCTCTCAGGTTATTGACATCTCTTGCATAAGCCCAGTAGTTTCCTGAAGCAAGGTTCGAAAATGAATCTAATGATGAATAAGTTCCATTGTTTAGTTTATACTGATAAGGTGCTGTTCCTCCAAGTCCTGTAAGTTTTATAAAGCCGGTTGAAATACCTCTGCAACTAATTCCTTTTTCACTTACAGGCATAATGTTGAATCCTCCAATAGGTAAGGAATCTAGAATCCAGTTAGTAGTACAACTTGAAAACAAACCCAATCTGATTCTATAAAATCCAATTTGAGGGAAATTAAATTCTAATGAATCTGCATTAATACTTGTATAGGTATTTGAACCAGGAATGGTTTCAATTTGCCAAACAGTTGTATTTGCATTGTTAGGTATGGAATTGGTTTTTGAATAGGTAAACTTTCTGCTCAACAAGCCGGTTACTTTTTTATTGATTTTGGCATTAGGGATATTTCCAACATAGATTGAATATGACAAAGTTGATTTGCCTTTTAAGCTACATTTTCTATCTGTTGCAGTAAGTGAAATAATATAAGGATTATTAGAGATATGGGATGTCGATGGTGTCCAGCAAACTTTTACTGAATCGAAAAGTGGGCCATTAGTAGCTCTGGTTGCACTATCATATAAGCGTGTAAAACTTAAATTACTTAGTGAAAATGCATTGCTTGAAATAGTAATGTCTGTTGTATCAAATTCATCCAAATCTGTTGCAACAAAAGTTCTGCAAAGATTTAATCCCGGGCATGCATTATCGCTTACCTGATAATTGGTAGAAACGAGACTACCGCTTTGGTCTAATGTTTTTATAATTGCGGGGTTATTTGTTCCTGTAGCCATAGAATAAAATGGGTGGTCACGAACAATACTTCCGGCATAAGTCATTAACCCATTAATCCTTCTCCATTGTTTCACTTCAATTGCAAGATTGGATACCCAGGTATTAACAGTTCTGAATCGTAACTGACCGGTAATAGGGTTTAGATGAAGTCCTAAGGGTGGAATCAATGGAGGAGCAAATGAAGGGAATCCTAGGTAAGGAAATGGAACAGTTGGACTATATGGTGCTAAATAGGGAGCATTAGTTAATGCTGATATTTTCGAAGCTATAAAATGATAACTAAGTGAATCACCATCAGGGTCAGTTGCACTTAAATCAATTAACTGATCATAACCCTGACGGATAACTATTTCAGGAGGATTGTTAAATGTAGGTGAATGATTGGTTGTGGTAATACATCTGTTGATAATGGTACCTACATAATAATTTAAAGCTGTTGGATTGACTAAAGTTGTATTATTGTTGTTTCTGCAACAATCGCCAAATCCTACATTTACCAAACAACAACTTGGAGGTACTCCACCTAAATTTATTATACCTTGAAAAGTATAAACCTCAATTCCCGGTGCAAAGGTTCCAGGTGTTCTAGTGCCGCAATTACTACATATAGTTTTGCTTGTGCTACATAATTGAATAACATCATAAGTACTATTAGCCGGAACAATATTTAATGGAAAAGTACCAAATGAAGTTCCCAAACATACTCCTTCTGCACCAGTAACAGTTAAGTTAAGCGCACATGATGGAGAGACTGGTCCGGGTGGACAGCCACAGAAAGAAATACCGCTGCAATCTCGGTAAAGTTTATAGGTGATGATATATTGATTTGGACTAGAAGGAATTGCTCTGTATGTAATTTCTCCTCCTACAAGGTGACTGGCAAAACTATTTGACTGAATCAAAAAGGCTATTGCAAAACTTAGGTAGTAAATGATTCGTTTCATAGTGTATTTTTTATGCAAGTTAATTTTTTTTTAACCCATGGATATGGACTGATTAAGAATTAGTAAAAGTTTAGTAAGTAATTATGTAATTTTTAGGAGTTTGATTTCCACCTTTTCTTTAGTTTTTATTTTAAGCAAAATCACTTCACATTAAATTTTATTAAGCTTACTACTTTTATTTGTTCTCTATGAAATTTTCTTTTTTAAAAGGGCTATTATGCAGCATCTATTTATCAGTGAAAACGCATTTATATGATTAAAAAATCGCTCCTATTATTATTGTTGTTTGTTTCTTTTGTTAGATTAAATGCTCAAATTACTATTACCAGAGAAGACTATGCTTTTCCCGGTGATTTTATGAGGTATGAAACAGATACTCCGGCTGCTGCTAATATTAGCACAATTGCTTTAAAAACAGGATTGAATAAAACTTGGGATTTCTCAACAATCCCTCATTCTTATGTGTATGATTCCGTTACATATAGTGCGGTTCCTGCAAATGCGCCTGTTTATACCAATTTACTTGTTAAAGGTAAAAACGGTGCACACTATGAATATGCTGATAGTTCAGGCGTAAAAATGATTCTCGACAGACCCAATAATAATATGCTAGGTTTGGCTATTAATTTTTTGAAGTTTCCCATTACTTATGGCAATAGTTTTAGAGATAGTTTGAAGTATGGCAAATATGGAACTCCATTCGATTTTAATGCACCTATACTTGGTACCATTGGTTATGATTCTTTGCGTGCTCAAATCAATGTGTTTGATACAATTACTTGTATAGCTTCAGGATTATTGATTTTACCTGATACAAGTTGCCAGGTAATTTTGGTGAAAATAAGCAGTCTTGCTGCAACCAATTTGTACGGGAGAATGCCAACAACCGGTTGGAGAAGCATCAATAGTTTTCTAGGATTAGATTCTTCTCAAAGAACCATCGAATACCAATGGCTGGCAAAAGGAGCCAAGGGTTATATGGCACGTGCATTGTTAGATCCGAATGGAACAGTGGTAAAAAGGTATGATCGTTTTGTGAAAAGATTCACTTATCCTTTCATTAAAAATATTTCTCCAATTAGCGCTGCTAAAGGTAAAACCATCGATTTACAAATTAATTGTTCAGCTACAAGTCTTAAACGTTTACCTGGATTTTCTCTATTAATCAGAAAAGGAAATTTTAAATTACCTATTAATTCGTATACCATCACAAATGATACGACTGTAATAGTTAATATTACTTTATTGCAATTGGATTCACTGGGTACTTATGATGTTAGAATTGTAGACCCTTTGGCAGGCTTAATTGAATTACCTGCTTCATTCACTGTTTTACCTTTTGAAAGAACTCCCAAATTACTTTCTGTATCCATCAAAGAAAGAAATAGAAAATCAACTTATACAGATACTTTAATCTGCAGTGGCACTCATTTTACTACCAAAGCAAATACAGTTACTGTTAAGTTTACTCAGAATTCACAGCCAAGTTCATCTATCAAAACAAGTTCGATTAAAGTTATCAATGATAGCATGGTTTCATTTACAGTTAATGTTGATAGTCTTGCTGCATATGGCGTTTATGGCATTCAGGCTTATAATTGGATTGATAGTTTGATGATGCTTGATTCAGTTTTCAGAGTTGCTATCCCAACAGGAAATTCCTTGCTTTCAAAAACAGATTTAGGTTTAGAAATCTTTCCTAATCCTGCCAAAGATTTTATTGAAGTGATGTTTAATAATCCTGCAGGTATTGAAACTGAATTGAAGATTTTTACAATCAATGGCGCTTGTATCAAACAAGAAAAAGCAAAAACAAACTCATTTAAAATGAATGTTGATGAATTGCCAAAAGGTGTTTATTTATTGATGATAAAAAACGCCGAAGCTATTGAAAGCAGGAAGTTTTTACTTGAGTAGGAACAGAATTATAAAATCAATTTTAAACTGATAATTTAAGGATTCTGCACATACACAGTCTGTGTAGGATAAGCAAATTTACATCCACGTTTTTCGATGCAACTTAGTATTTTAATGTTGATACGTTCCTTTACTTCTGCTTTGATTTCATAGATATTGGAGTTCACAAAATAGATGACTAAAATATTGAGTGAACTCGAATCGAAATCAATAAAACGTACAGTAATTTCATCTGAAGTTAAAGGCATTTCTTCAAGAATAAAACCTTTGATATCTTCAATAATTGTGAGTATTGATTTTGGGTCGCTGGTGTAAGTTAATGCTAATTTGAATTTGATTCGTCTTTGGTTACTTTGAGAGATATTATTGAGGTTGGAATCAACAATTTTTTTGTTGGGAACAATCAATAAACTTCTATCTAAAGTTCTGATTCTGGTTGTTCTGAAACCAATTTTTTCAACTTCACCGGTAATTTCACCAACTTCTACAATATCACCTACATTAAAAGGTTTATCTATATAAATGATAAATGAACCAATGAGATTTGCCAATGTATCCTGAGCTGCTAATGCAATAGCCAAACCTCCAATTCCCAATGAGGTAATTACTGCAGTTATGTTTACTTCAAATGCTTTGGCAAGAATCACAAAAAAGCCAAGGATATAAATCAGAATTTGAACAAGCCTTCTTATAAAAGTAGCTAAATCAGGACTTATTGGAGATTCATCATGGTGAATGTAAACGTATTCCATAAAATCAACACCACGTTTAAAAACACGCATAATTCCTACAATGATGGCAACAAGAAATACGGTATGAATTAACCATCTTAAACCAAATTCCTGTCCACTTGCAATATGCCATTCAATAGGAAAACTTAATCTGGAACAAGCAGCATATACGATTACTAATTGAACCAGGTTGTTAAAAGGTTTTTTGAGTAACCTTAAAAACTCATCGAAGAATTTTCCTTTGCTAAACCTTCTGAATAATCGGTAAGCAACCCATGAAAATATTCTGGCAAACAATCCACTGAAGATGAAACCCAATAGAAGAATCAGTGCGAAACTAAAATAGTCACGCAATGAGTTTCCCCAGTAGATTTCATCCCAGTTGAAGTTTTCCATTTTTTTTATTTTACTAAATTAACCAATGCCATTTCCATTCCCTTTTTCAAAATTCCTTTTGGTTTTGGGTTGAATTGATGCACTCTCATTAAACCTTGCCAGATAGTTTTTGAAGTATCTTTAAAAATAGCTTCATCACTTAAATCTACCACATCATTACTCATGCAATAGGCAAATACTCTAGCCATACCACAATTTGCAATATAATCAGGTAATACTGATACTTGGTCATCAGTATAATTGGCAATTGGTCCCATAAAGATTTCAGCATCAGCAAAAGGCACATTTGCACCACAGCTGATTACTTCCAAATCATTGTCCTTCATCATATCAACCTGTTCTTTGGTAACCAAACGAGAAGCAGCAGCAGGTACAAAAATTTCTGCTCCAACCGACCAGATTTTCTCATTGATTTCTTCAAACGACATCATATCAGAAGACACCAAAGTATTTCCATCTTTTTTAATGAATAAATCCTTGATTTCTTCTTTAGAAAATCCACCTGGTTTTAGAATACCACCGTTTCTATCGATAATACCAACAATGATTACACCATATAAACTTAAATAGTAAGCAGCAGCAGCTCCTACATTTCCCCATCCCTGAATGATGGCTCTTTTCATATTAACATTGCCACCCCAAATGCTGTAATAATGACGTACAGCTTCTGCTACGCCAAAACCAGTAATCATATCAGCAATTACATAATTACGAGAAACCTCAGGAGAAAAACGATCATCTGTAATGATTTTAGAAACACCTTCTCTTAAATTAGCAATACGTTTTGCTTTGCTGGTTTCATCGGTTTTAAAATGTCCATTTACCACACCTTCTTGTGGGTGCAATAAACCGTATGATTCTGTAATTGGAATTACCTCATGAATTTCATCAACGTTTAAATCGCCACCGGTACCATAATAGTTTTTCAATAATGGATAAACTGCTTTATACCAACGCTCTAAAACACCTTTTTTTCTAGGGTCAGCAGGGTCGAAATTGATACCTGATTTTGCTCCACCAATTGCAGGTCCGGCTACAGTGAATTTAATTTCCATTGTTTTAGCAAGGGAAGTAACTTCATGTTTATTCAGACCTTTTCTCATACGTGTTCCACCTCCGGCAG
>JBMLOK010000291.1:0-3275 GCA_049243005.1 Bacteroidia bacterium
CAACAAGTAAACTCGAAAGCCTTGATTTTCATGCTGGGAACAGGCGTTTTATTCTGCTTAATCATGATATTTATCGTGGCCACTGGATTTGAAATTGATTTGAATGGTGCCATTGAAGATGGGGTAGAAAAGGAATTAATGAGCGTATTTAGAAGCTCCGGTAAATAAGTAAAAACAACCACTTATCAAAAAAAATGCTGTTTAAATTAATTTTTAAGCAGCTTAACCCGATTTAGATTTTTTTAAAGTTTTATATTTTTGATTGAAAAAAAAAGGGGCTATTGCCCCTTTTTTACAAAATCATAAGCCGGGTTCTGTTATCAAACATTGCTGTTTAATTGGCTATCATTTCTCTTGGCCTGACGTTGCCGGCAGGCTCTAGCAGTCTACCCACCTCAATATAATTTCCGAAGAAATTAAGCAAACGAGCAGTTTGGCGATTGAGGCCTATTTGACCTTGCAACCCATAAGGTTTACATTGCCTTCTTTATCACTAAAGAAGCGGTGGGCTCTTACTCCACCATTTCACCCTTACCAATTTAAATGAATAAACAGGCGGTATACTTTCTGTTGCACTTTCTGTATTTCTTGCGAAACCCTGTCTGTTAGGCAGTATGGTGCTCTGTGTTGCCCGGACTTTCCTCTGATTACTCAGCGATAGCCGATTTTGCTTCACAAAGGTAATTAAAAGGGATAGCTTTTCTCTAAATATGAATAGGTATCGTATTGTGCCCTGATTTTTATATCATAACTAGGATTGTAATTAATTGAATCATCAATTCCATTCATTATGCGGGCTTTACAATTATCAGATAATTGTATTTGAAGAATGTCTTTTATAATCTGTTTATTTTTTTCAGAATAAATCGGAAATCCACACTCGATTCTATTAGATAAATTTCTAGTCATCCAATCAGCCGAAGCCAGATATATCTTTTCTTTTCCTCCATTGTGAAAAACAAATATCCTTGAATGTTCCAGATACCTGTCGATAATTGATATGACCCTAATATTTTCTGAAAGATTTCCAATGCCGGCAACTAAACAACAAATGCCTCTAACTATTAAATCAATTTTTACTCCGGCTTTACTCGCATCGTATAATTTTTTTATGATGTCAACATCTACCAATGAGTTCATTTTAGCAATGATAGATGCTTCTTTTCCCTGATTCGCAAATTGAATTTCTTTATCAATCAAATCAAGAAACTGCTTTTTCATGAATTCAGGTGCTACCAATAAATGATTAAATCCTGTTCTTCTGATATTCGTGAATAATATATCAGTTAACATATCTATTTCATTGGTGAGGTTTTTGTCTTTGGTGAATAGAGCGAAATCGCTGTAAAGACGAGCCGTTACACCATTATAATTTCCCGTTGATAGATGCGCGTATTTGGCAATTGTACCGTTTTCTTTGCGTTGAATCTGACAAATTTTAGAATGAACTTTTTGTCCGGGTTTTCCAAAATGAACATGTGCACCAGCTTCCTGTAATTGATTGGTCCAGTAAATATTCGATTCTTCATCAAACCTGGCTTGTAATTCCATTAATACTATAACCTTTTTGCCATTTTTAATAGCATTAATTAAAGCATTAACAACATTACTATTCTTTGCAACTCTATATAATGTAATTCTAATACTAACAACATTTGGATCGATAGCAGATTCTCGTAAAAGTCTTATCAGATAATCGAAAGACTGATATGGATGATGCACCAAAATATCTTCATGTGAAATAACATCAAACATGGTTTTGGCTTTATCAAAAGTTTTTACAGGAAGTGCAGGAAGTGATTCAAAATAATCTCCCTTCAAACCTACTTTTGGAAAATCCATAAAATCTTTGAAGTTGTGATACCTGCCGCCAGGAATAAGGTTTACGTTTTTTAACTCTAATTTTTTAATGAGTAAATCCAACATGTATCTTGGCATTTTCTCATCGTAAACAAACCTGGTAGGACTTCCTTTTGAGCGTTGTTTTAAACTTTTTTGAATTTTGTCGAGTAAACTTACTGAATAATTTTCTTCATCCTGACTAATTGTAAATTCAGCATCTCTTGTCATTTTGATAACAAATGCTTCAAATTTATCATAATCAAAAATAGAGAAGACAGTAGGTAAATAAGCTCTAATAATATTCTCTAATAAAATAATATGAGTGTCGTTTCCACTTTTTGGAAGGATATAAAATCTACTAACAATATTTGTAGGAACTTCTAAAATCGCATGTTTAGGCTCTAAATTTCCATCAGAAGAAAACATTCGAACAGCTAAATAAATGCTACGATCTCTTAAATGTGGTGCTGATTTTAAATCATCAATTAAAACCGGAAAAAGATGAGAAATGATATTAGACCTGAAATGTTCCTTCATTACTGTCAGTTCATTTTCTGTTAATTCAAATTCTTCTTTTAAATAAATCCCTCTTTTTCCAAGTTCAGGAATGATTTGATTGTTGTATACCGATGTAAATCTGTCTTGTAAGGAAACAACGATTCTTTGGATTTCTGACAAAATTTCATCAGGTGAAGATTGAAATTCACTGATGCTTTTTTTGCCATTAATTTTTTGAACTTTTCTAATTTGGGCTACTCTTACCCTGAAAAACTCATCCAGATTAGATGAAAAAATTGCTAAAAACTTAATTCTTTCCATTAAAGGAGTATCCGCATTTTCAGCCTCTTGAAGCACTCTTTCATTGAAATGCAACCAGCTAATTTCTCTATCTCTAAATAAATATCCTTTGCGGTCTTTAATCATGATTGTTAAACAAGTCTAATCCTACAAAAATGTAAAAATATAGGTTAACGAATTGTTAAATGTTTAAGACGATATTAAATGATTTTTTTGTAAATTGGGCATGGTTATTGAAATTTGTACCCTAAAATTAAAAATTATGGCTCACTTCATGGTTGAAATGTTTTTACCGGAAATCCTTGATATGGAATTCATGCAAATGATTCCTTCGCACAGAGCCTATGTGGATCAGCTTATTTCTGATGGCAAAATTCTAACTTATACTGTAAATGAAGAGAGAACCAAAGGCTGGATTATCTTTGATGCCGAAGAGGCAGAAGAGGTTTTAGATATCGTTCAACAGTTTCCAATCAACAGGTTTTTGACTTTTGAAATACATTCATTGATGATTCATGATGGAGAAGCTTTTAGATTCCCTAAACTTCACATGAATTAATCTCGGGCCTGCTGAAAATCTTTGTTAGGACTTATTATCAATCAATTATGCTTTGTTTTAATAATTTAAATGCCGG
>JBMLOK010000292.1:0-3487 GCA_049243005.1 Bacteroidia bacterium
GTTTTTGATAATGGATTTTCTAATGTCGATAAGAACGCTGCATTCAGTCATATTTTTAAGAACAAACAATTATTGGCCAGTAGAAATTTTGTAAATCCATCATTAGGTGTTTTCAGAACCGGCTCTGATGGAGAACATGGAGCCAGGGTATTTTCAATAATTGCCGCAATTTATCCTCCTCAAATGATTGGCACTGCTTATGGCGCAAACTTCATTTTAGCTGCTACTGAAGATATGGGCAGAGAGGGCGTTTTGGAAGAATTTAACTGGCTAAATGCTGCTGAATGGGCCGATAGTATTGGCGTTGATATCATTAGTTCATCATTGGGTTATGCTACCGGATTTACCTATGGCGAAGACTATAAATATGAACAATTAGATGGCAAAACAAGCATAGTAGCTCAAGCAGCAGCAATTGCAGCAAGAAAAGGTATACTTGTTGTTAACAGTGCCGGAAATGAAGGCAATTCAAGATGGAAACACTTTATTTCTCCTGCCGATGCAGATAGCATTCTTGCAGTTGGAGCTGTAGATAGGTATGAAAAATACAGCAGTTATAGCTCTCAGGGACCAAGAATAGATGGCTTAATCAGACCGGATATATCAGCAATGGGAACTCAGGCACTAACCATCATGACAGATGGAAGCTTAAAAACAGGTGATGGCACTTCATTTGCTTGTCCGATGATTAGCGGAATGAGCGCTTGTATTTGGCAAGCCAATGAAAATGCTAAAAATATGGAGCTGATTTCTTCCATAAAAAAATATGGTTCACTGGCTCAATTTCCCAATAATTATGTGGGTTGGGGCATTCCAAATGCAATTAAAACTTTGGAAGAAATTTCAGGAAAACAAATTTTAATTCTACCTAAACATCAAAACAGGTTGAGTATAATTCCCAATCCGGTTTTCGAAGACTTTAAGGTAGTTTATATGAATTACTATGACTTAAGAACATTTCAATTAAACATTTATTCTTCGGATGGAGCTATTTTACAGAAAATAGATTTTGAAATGGAAAATGGTTATAATGAATTCAGTTTCAACTCAAAAACACTAGGATTAAAACCAGGATTCTATTATTTAAGGCTCAGTGAACCAAGAGTTGGAATGTTGGAAGAAAAAAAATTATTGGTGATACCCTAAAATTTTCTTTTCTTTGCACTCCCAAATGGTACCGTGGCCGAGAGGCTAGGCAAGGCTCTGCAAAAGCTTCCACAGCAGTTCGAATCTGCTCGGTACCTCAAAAGCTCCTCAAAAGGGAGCTTTTTTTATTTTATTGATTTCCCTAAATTCACGGAAATCACTTCTATTAATTCAATTCCTAAAGAATTAAACAAAACCTTAACTTTAAATTTTATAATTCACATGAGTTTTGAAATCAATCAATTTGAAATCAGGTTATTAATTGCGCTTTTCCTTGGAGCTGTTATTGGTCTCGAAAGGCAATGGCAGCATAAAACAGCAGGAATTAAAACAAACGCTTTGGTGTCATTAGGCTCAGCTTTGTTTGTATTATTGGCCCATGATATAAATGGCGATAGTAGCAGCGAATCTCGAATTATTGCTCAAATAGTTTCAGGTATTGGTTTCCTTGGAGCAGGTGCCATTATGAAAGAAGGTTTGAATATTTCAGGATTAAATACTGCCGCAACCATTTGGTGCGCAGGTGCAATTGGTAGTTTAAGTGGTTTGGGTATGACATATGAGTCAATTGTAGGTACAATTATTCTTATTATAGCAAACATCTCCCTAAGAAGTATTTCCCACAAACTTGAAAACAAATTGAATCTCGCCTCATACCATTATAAAATTGAGATTGAGACCGATGATTCTTTGCTTTTTAATTCTGAAGAATTGATTAAAACTCATCCTGATAATTTATTCATTTCCTCTAGCGAAACTCATTTTTTAAGTAATGGAAATAAAATCTTTACAATTGAAATGAAAGCAATTAAACAAATTGAAAATGGCATTGAAAAGCTTTTAGAACCAATAAAAAATAAGGATGGAGTGATAAAAGTAAAATGGAGTATCAGCCAATCTAAAATTTAAAACAGTAGAAAAGTTTTTGTCGGAACTCAATTTTTCTATTTTCGCAGTATGAGTAAGGAAATCAAACCCTGGATGGGGAGAACCGAATTATTACTTGGAGAAGAAAAACTCCTGAAATTAGTTAATTCAAATGTACTGGTTGTTGGTTTAGGTGGTGTGGGTGGTATTGCAGCAGAAATGATTGCACGAAGTGGCGTTGGAAAAATGACCATTGTTGATGCAGATACTGTTGACCCAACAAATAGAAACCGTCAGATACCGGCTTTAAAAAGTACTGAGCATAAAATAAAAGCTGATGTTTTGGCTGAAAGACTTTTAGATATCAATCCGGAATTAGACTTAACTGTAATTCCTGAGTACTTTAGAGACCAATTAACTCATGATGTTTTAGACAATGGCAATTTTGATTACGCATTGGATTGTATTGATACATTATCGCCAAAAGTATATTTCATAAAAGCTTGTATTGATAGAAAAATTCCGATTGTTAGCAGCATGGGTGCCGGTTCAAAAGTAGATCCAACCAGAGTTAGAGTAGCTGATATTTCTGAAACATATAATTGCAAACTTGCCAGATATACACGAAAATATTTACACCGACTTGGAGTTTATAAAGGAGTAAAAGCAGTGTTTTCTGATGAACAAAAATTCATCGGAGCTCAAGTTGTTGAAACTACAGCTGCAAGAAATAAACGCTCATTTGTTGGGACCATCAGTTATATCCCTGCGGTGTTTGGATGTACTGTTGCATCTGTTGCAATTAGAGATTTGTACGAAAGAACTTAAGAAATAAAAAAAGGATGTCTACAAAAAGTAAACATCCTTCAACAACAAACAATTTAAAGGGTCAGTTATACAAATCAAATTCAGTTCTGTATATCTTACCTTTTTTATATTTTTACCTAATAGCTTCAGCACCAAACTGAATCCATTCTACAACAGTAGGGTCAATTAAGGTAGAAGTATCACCTAAATTAGAGATATCACCTTCAGCAATTTTGCGTAAGATTCTTCTCATAATTTTACCTGAACGGGTTTTAGGAAGTGCTTTTACAATCTGAATTCTATCAGGACGAGCAAAAGGACCAATTACAGTTGTAACATGGGCTTTTACCTCATTACATAATTCTTCGTATGAATGGTGCTCTCTATCACAAATAACAAATGCCCAGATTCCTTGTCCTTTAATATCATGCGGATAACCAACAACAGCACTTTCAATTACATATCCATGTTCGTTGATTGCATCCTCAACTTCTCCGGTACCAATTCTATGTCCTGATACATTGATTACATCATCTACACGTCCGGTAATTCTGATATATCCATCTTCATCTCTTTTGCAGCCATCACCAGTAAAATATTTACCTGGATAAGTGCTAAAATAGTTCAGTTTAAAACGTTCATGATCGCCATATACAGAACGTGCCAT
>JBMLOK010000293.1:0-4433 GCA_049243005.1 Bacteroidia bacterium
ACCGCGATGAATCGCGGTGATACTGGGAGGAAGAAAAGCAAAAAAGAAGAGTTTAAAACAAACAGAAAGGCCGACTCAAACTCTTGAGTCGGCCTTTTTTTGGGTGGAATTTTGAACTATTTAACTCTGTCGTTTATTGATGTTGGAATCTAAAATGTTTGACAGATTTTGATGTTGCGATTTCTAACAGATAAATGCCTTTTGAAATAGAATCGAGGTTCAATTGTTCTTCATAAAATCCAGAACCATTAAAGCTCATACCTGATTTAATTACTTTTCCATTTAAATCCAAAATGCGTAATTGGATACTTTCTTCACCATTGGTATTAAATGATACATTTAAAACATCATTGGCAGGATTTGGATAAATCTTAAGATTGTTTAATCCTGTTAACTCATTTAGGGATGAAGCAATTGCCACAACTGTTTTTGATGCAGTATCTGAACAAGAGAAATTATCTTTTAAAATTAGTTTAATATTATAAGTTCCTGATGTTGAATAAGAGTAATTACCAATAATATTCCTAACAGTATCGATGTTACCATCACCAAATTCCCATCTTAATTTATCAAATGGATTTGTGGTGGTATTTGTAAAGCTAAATGTTGTACCATTTAAAGTTTGGGTAACTAAAAATGTAGGATTGATTTCATCTAAAACCTTAAAGACACCCGGTGTAGCATTTACAGAGCATCCGCTGTTTTTATTCCATTGCTTCACATTAAAAGCATAAACACCAGCAACAGGTTTAAATGAGTTGACATTAAATACAAAACTTGTATCGTTTTGAGAATTTTGAACTACTGAATCTGTTTGAGTTTCGGTATTTATATAATAGAATATAATTGAATCAGCGCTCGGAGATAAAGTAGAATTGATTTCAAAACTCTTATCATAATTACATAAATAATTGAATTTACCTCCAATATTGGTGCTTATTGGCTTTAATCCGGTTTTAGCTTCAACAAAAACAAAAGTATCAATTGGACAAAATAAATTAGCTGAATCGTAACAAATAATTTCAATACCATTATTACCTAAACTCATTGGTATTTTTACAGATTCACCAGCTGCAGCCCAAGTTATAAAATCAGTGATTGTTCTATATCTAACACTATAATTTCCATTTGGAGTAGGTTTAGGAACTGACACAGTAACTGAGCCGGTATCAGGATTTAAACAAATAGTTTTAGGAGCATTAATTGTAATAGGCACATAAGGACAAGGTGCATTACTACATGCTAAAACAGCAATCTCCCCTGCCTCACAAAGTCCATTCGACAAAGCCCTTAACCAAAGTTTTTTAGTTTGATTTGGTGCACCCGCCTGAATAGAAATTGAGTTTACTGTTGATGAAACTGTATTCCATGTTTCTCCTGAATCCAAACTATATTGATATCCAACTGCATTAGGAACATATGTCCATGAATAATTAATAAACGCTTGTGAACTGTTGCCACAAGTCATTTGTGGTGCAGGAAGTTTTTGCTCAACATTTATAAACTTTGTTTGGTAAGCACTGTAACAAAAACCATTATAGACTCTGTATTTATAATTACCTGAAACTAAATTTTTGCCATTAAAAATTGAATCGGTGCCTGATTTTAAAAGAGTAGTATCTCTATAAAACTGATAATTCTGAAAAATACCTGAACCCGTAAACGAAATTGAATCCGAAGAACAAATTGTATCTTTTGAAGTAGTTAAATTAGAAACAGGTAAAGTTCTTTTGGTAATAAGAGTTGCTGAAGAAGTATTAAAACAGTTGTTTGCATTGGTTACTTTCACAGTATAAGAACCACCATTGTTAACTTTAATTGACTGCCCAGTTAAAGCACCCGGTTGCCATAAATAAGTCAAACCAGCACCTGTATTTGCAGAAAGAGTAACAGAATCCTGGTCGCCACAAATGCTGGTTGAACTTGCAGTTATTGTTGCAGTTGGTTTTACATTCACTGTAATTATTACTGATGCAGGAGTAGAAGAGCCACTTGAATTAGATGTTGTTAATCTAATTTGTTTTGAACCTGCTGTTGTATAAACCAATTTAGGATTTTGAAGACTTGAAGTGCCCGGTACATTTCCAAGAAACTGCCATGAATAAGCAGTAGGATTATTGATTCCACTTCCCTGAAGATATAAAGTATCTCCTAAACAAATAGAAGTTGCCGATGGTGTAATAACAGCTGTAGGCAAATTGCCTTGATTAACAGAAAATGATTTCACATAAACATTATCACCTGAGTTATTATTATTGGCATTAGTACCCATGAAACTTGCATAAAATGTTACAGTACCAACACCGGAGGCCGGAGCTGTCCAGCTAAAAGAGAATGAAGATTGTGAAGTACCGGCACTATTGTGACTCATGTAATTTCTTCCACTACCTACTAAGATTGAATTTCCAGTACCCGCCATAAATGAACCCGCCATTGTATTTGTTGGACTCAAAGCGGTTAGAGAAGCACCATTTTTTGCAGTAGCAGCTGAAGAACCATTTAATGTTAAAGAATATGTAGTACCCGGAACATAACCACTTGCAGGCAATCCTGTAATTGTAATAGCATCCCAAGCCGAACCTGAGGAAATAGCAGAACCTGCATGGCAGTTTGTACAATTGCCTTCTCCAGGTGCACCTGTCATGCCTGTTGGAGGACTACTAGCATTGTTATAACTGGTATAACTAATAAATAATAATGCAATAAATAAAAAGCCCTTACTCCAGTTTTTTGAAAGTATATTTCTTCTCATGTAAAATGATTTTGAGCAAATTATTATATTTTTTGAATAATTAACTCAAAATCAGATTAAGGAAATCAATTTTAAGAATTAGGCGTTTATTTTTACAATTTAAAAACTATAAAACCGATCGCCAAATGATATCACCTGATTCTTTGCCCCAGTTTTTTGTAGCCAATTTTAACTCATCTAAAAACGTTTTCATTGTATTAATTTTCTTTTTGGCTTTGGGATAAAAAACCAAACTTTCATCGCTTACACTCACATGATCTACTCTTGTAGCAAACCAAGTTGTATTTAAACGAGGTACTACTAATCCCATAATCATTCCGGGTAATCCGTTCATAGATTCAGGTCCACCACTAACCGGAATTTCATCTGTAAAAAAAGCAATGATATAAACTGAATCTAGGATGATTGTACTTGCTTTTCTACATGAAAATCCGGCAATAGTTCTATATTCATTGTGCAATTTCCAAGTGATTTTAGGAAGAGAATCATTGATTTGATACGTATTTTCATACACCACTTTTTGAGCCTGTACCTTTTGATTTTCGATATTCTGAGAAACAATATTGGATTTGGCCACATTAAACCAATCAAGAATATTTGAATTTCCTTCAAACTCCTGTTCCATTTTATATAAACTTCGTTTGGTATTAAATGATAGTTCAAAAATATCTACCCTGTATTTTGGCAATTGCTTTTTGAACTCGTTGGTCCATTCATTTTCCTCTGTAAAAAGTTTATGAAGATTTTCTTTTCTTTCATAATGAATTTTCCCCTGAAGAATCAATTGTTGAGCTTCAGTTAAACTTGAAAAACTTAGAAAAACTATTAAATATATTATCTTTTTCATCATTGTAATTTTAGTAATCAGAACCCGGAGCTTGGTTAATATTATAGGTTAAGCTAAACATTAAAAATCTTTGCAAAGTGCTGTAAACATTCTGAGTCACAAAGTTTGAATTTGCAGTACGATTGAATCCCAAATTCTGGTTTAAGATATCATAAGCACCAACAGAAGCTTTTAATCTTTTACTTTTTAGCATTTTGTATCCTATAGATGCATTCCAAATCACAGTATTTAAATTGGTTTCACTTTCATAAGCTTGCTGACGTTTATTAAATTCAACATCAGTATTAAAACTCAATCCAAAAGGGAAATCTAGATTTAGGTATGGAGAATAAGTTTGAATCCAGAAAGTTGTAATAATATCCGGTCTTAAGCTAGATTTACTTCTGTTATAACTCCAGTTACAATTCAATCCTAACTCTAACCATTCGTCAAGAGAATAATTAGGAGAAAATCCAAATCCGGTTCTGTTATTGTTATTGATATTATCCTGGAAATTAACTCTGTTTCTATTCTGACTAATGTTTGCATTTAGATTGGCATTCATATTCAGGTTTAACTTCTTAATTGAGAAATAATAATAAATATATGAATACAATGATTTATTACCATCCACATTAATTGTTTGATATACTCTTCTACCCTTTTCATCCACAAAATTGTTACTGGCAAAATCATTATCAGTATAATTAAAACCAAGATTAGCAAAAACGCCTCTACCTGTAATTGGTTTATAGGCATTGTATCTAAAGCCAATCTGATGTTCAAAACTTTGTTTAAGAGCAGTATTTCCGATTGAAATATTTAAAGGATTACTATTATCTCTTAATGGCTGTA
>JBMLOK010000294.1:0-12760 GCA_049243005.1 Bacteroidia bacterium
AAAATGGAAGGAAACAAAACCGAAGAGTAGAAATTACGATTAGTAAAAACTAAAGCAATAATTAATAAGCAATATTTTGCTTATTAAGTTCTACGTTGAAATTTACTTTCGCACCTAAAGCATTAAATACTTTTAGAATTGTAGTAAGTCTTGCATCAGTAGTACTATTTTCAATTTTTGAAATCTGAGCTCTTTTAACGCCAACTAATTCACCTAACTCTCCCTGAGTAAGGTTCCTTTCTAACCTGGCTTGTTTTATTGCTAATCCAAGCAAGTCAAGACGTAGTTCATTTTCAAATTCATCACGCTTTTTTGTTCCCTTTTTTCCAATGTATTTGTCGGTCAGGTCATCCAAACTATATGTTTTCATAATTATAACTTTTTTTTAGAAAAATAAATTTCCATCGATTTTTTAGCACGCTCAATTTCACTTTTAGGAATTTTATCTGTTTTCTTTATCAATCCATGAGTCGAAATAACAACAGTGTCATTCTTTTGACTCTTATCCCAAAATGCAAAAAGTCGGTAATAGGTCTTGTTGTAAATAGTACGAAACTCCCAAATTTCATCTTGAAGCTTTTTAAATAGTTCTTTATCATTTGTGCTTCTAGATTTCCATATATTATAGATTATCTTTTCCCTTGCTTTATCATCAAGCTTATCAAGAAATGTTTTAGCTTCTTCTAAAAAATTAACGCGAAATTTGTATCCATCCATTACCAACGAATTGTATACAAAACTAATTGTTTCTTATTTAGGAAACAAAATTTTAAAAAATCTAATGATATAGTAATTGAGATATTTTAATAAAAAACATTAGAAGAAGTTTATAATTGGCAGTCTATTTTATCTTAATAGAACAGCTAATCATCGCATGGTCGCTGAATTCCTGAACATAGGTTTGGTAATTTTCACTGCTGAATTTAGCATCATGAAAAATCTGATCGATTCTGAATGAAGGCATATTGCCCGTATAAGTTGTTGAAAATCCCGAACCGGATTCAACAAAAGCATCTTTCATTTCACCCCGAATAGTTTTGTAGGAATAACTCGTTGGAGTATCATTAAAATCGCCACAAAGTATTACCGGATAAATGCAATAATCTAGCTTTTCTCTAATTGCATCTGCCTGCACACATCTGATTTTGAAAGCATATTTCAGCTTCGCAATAATCCTTCTGATTCCAAATACCGGAACCCCAGCAGTACCAGCCTTTGATATAGTTTCAACGGTTTTATAATCCTGCCTTTCAAATACAATGGATTTTAGATGTGTATTCACTACCCTCAATGTTTCTCCCTGAAAAACCACATCAGCAAAAATTGAAAGATTGGCCGCTTTGTTTACCATTTCTACATAACCCTTGTTTACAATTGGATATTTAGAGAAAATACAAACTCCATATCCATTAGGATTGGCTTCACTTAAACCATCAGCATTTACAATAGAAAAATTTCTATAACGACGAAAAAATTCTCTGAACATGGGTCTTTCAAAGTTCCCTCCTAAATTAGCAAACTCTTGAAAACAAATAATATCCGGATCTAATTCATCTAATTTCTGGAAGAACTTCACCGTATCTTGTTCGGGTTTATCGTAACCACCCATAAAGTGAGTATTAAAGCTGATGACATTCAAATAATCAGACCTATTTCCTTTTAAATCATGCTTTAACTGAAACTGAAAAAACTTTAATCCTGATGGAATTCCAATTAAAAACAAAAAAAGTGATAAGAATATTCGCTTGTCCCAAAACAAGGCCCAGAAAGGAATAAAAACAAAGTTTGTCAAATAAATGATTGGAAATGCCAATCCAAAAATAGCTAGAGGCCAGAATGTTTTTGGGTCGATTTCGGGCGCCAACAAGGCCGCAATAAGTGGAATTGCAGCTATGATGTTTAAGCCAAAAACTATATGCAGAAATATGATTCTTTTACTCAATTCAATTGTCCTTTCCGAAGTTTTTTAAAATTTCTCTTTCCTTATCACTTAAATAACTCAAACCTTTCTGATTTATTTTTTCCAAAATCCTGTCAACTTCTGCTTGACTTGGTTTTTCGTTACTATTCACCTTCATATAACTTGAACGGTGATGAATTTTTAAATTCGATTTTTCTTTAGGTTTAAACAGGTTTTCAATCCAATCAAAGAAACCACTCAGAAAATTATTGGCGTAAATCTGTTTGATATAAAAATAACCAAATGCTGCTCCTCCAATATGAGCGATATGTCCACCCGGATTATCATATGGAATGCTAATTAAATCCAACAAAAGAGTAACCAAAGCAATGTATTTCAATCGAACCGAACCAATCAAAAACAAACTAAGTTCGTATTCAGGCAATAAGGTAGCAGTTGCAAAAACCACTGATAAAACACCGGCACTTGCTCCTCTTGCAGTAGAAATTTCAAGGCTCGGAATTAAGTAAGGAAAAACATGGTATGAAATCATATAAACCAATCCACCTACTATAGCACCCATAAAATATGCTTGGTAGGTTTTTGGATTTCCTAAGTACTGCTGTAATAACTGTCCAATCCAGTAAAACCAAAGCATATTAAACAAAATATGCAAGAAACCTTCATGGAAAAATGTATAGGTAATTATACTCCAAGGCTGAAATATAAAACGAGAAAAACTTGCTGGTAAAATTAACCATTCGGTTATTGTAACTACGATAGCGTTTGAATTAAACAAACTCAAAACGGTATTTACAATTCCAAATACCACAAAAACAGCCACATTCACCATTATTATGCGAATAATGGCATTGCCCTGTTGAAACTTAAATTTTAATTCTTCTACTATCGACATGTATATCCTCCAAACCTAATTGAATTCATTGATTTAGCAAACTATTTAAACACAAAAAACCACCACTTAAAGTATTTTTAAGTATAATCCAAGGAAATAATTAACAACAAATTGTATCTAATTAAACCCCTAAATCAAATATCAATACCTTCATATTTAAGAGCGAAAAAGTCAATTTATTTAGCTAAAATCCTAATTATCAATTGTGCGTGTTACTTAGTAGAAACTATTTCTATCTGTTTTATTCCAATATTTAATCAAAATAAAACCAAATAACATTCCGCCTAAATGAGCAAAATGTGCAACATTATCCATAGGATTATTTCCTAAACCATCCATCAATTCCATTCCACCCAAAACCAGAACGATGTACTTTACTTTAATAGGAAACGGAAAAAAGAACAAATGTATTTCACGATTTGGAAATAAAACTCCATTTCCAAGCAAAACTCCAAAAACAGCACCGCTTGCTCCAACCATTGGCGTATTGATTTTTCTTAACAAAATCGCATTGGCTATTTCTTGTCCAGCCGCAAAATATTTTGGATTAGTTGGATCAGCAGACCATGCATATAATATTTCAGAAATAGCATCCTTATTCATTAACAAAGGATCTTTTCTCAATAAAATATTCATTTGCTCATAACTCTGATTGGCCATGTATTCGGCAATAGCAGCTTTTATTTGAGAAATTTCAAAATAATTTACGCCTAAATACAAGGCTGCTGCACCAAATCCGGTAATGATATAAAATGTCAGAAATCGTTTCGGACCCCAAAAATTCTCCAAAAAGCTGCCAAACATCCAAAGTGCAAACATATTATAGCCCAAATGTGAAAATGAACTATGCATAAAAATGTGAGTCACAATTTGAAATGGCTTAAAATAATCTGAACTAGGAAAGTACAATCCAAGTTTGTCACTTAAATCGCCCCATCCCCTGCTCATGAACAACAATGAACCCAAAAATGCGAGTCCATTGATAATCATTAAATTTTTTACAACTAATGGAATACTGGAAGCTCCCATTGGCCTATATTGTTGGTACATATCTATTTATTTACTTTCAAACATTTTGGCTAATTCATCAAGACCCAACATCTTTAAACAAGCTCTTCCATCGGGGGCAAATGAAGGTTCCTGACAAGCAAACAATTCATCAATTAAACGATTCATTTCTTCTGCTTG
Source organism: Bacteroidia bacterium (assembly GCA_049243005.1). Lineage (GTDB taxonomy): Bacteria > Bacteroidota > Bacteroidia > UKL13-3 > UKL13-3 > CAISCU01. The sequence continues at coordinate 4,005 of JBMLOK010000294.1, forward strand.
TAAACGAATTCCTCTTTTAATGGCAGCCTTTAAAGCCAAAGTTTTCGCCACCAATTGTTTCTTATGGTTTTCAGTAGTTTTAGAATTTTTGTATGTTTCAACTACTTCCTCCAATAAATCTTGTTCGTTGCCCAGATGTAATTCTGCAGGCAAACCATTTACCACAAATGTATTTTTGCCAAAATGACTGATATTAAAGCCTAAAAGTCGAATATCATCTAAAATTTCAAGCATTATTTGTTCGTCACCCGCACTCAAAACAACAGTTTTAGGAAAAAGCAATTGCTGACTTGCAACCGGGTTTTTATCCAAAGCACGTAAGTATTTTTCATACAAAATTCTTTCGTGCGCAGCTTGTTGATCAACCAACATCAAACCTCTTTTTATTTGGGTAACTATATAGGTTTGGTGCAATTGAAAAAAGCTTCTTGAAACTGCCAATTCTGATTCAACAGATGAAGTTCTAACAGTTTCAGGCTCCGATTGCATTTCAGTTTTCTGGTTATCCTGAAAAAGAATTTCCCAATTTTGATTAACCTGATTTCGCTTTTGAGAATATTCAAATTTTAAATCATCCCATGAATTTCTTTGACTTCTTGATGCTGTTGAAACAGTGGAGTTTTCTGATTCAAATCCCGGATTTTTGCCCAGTTCATGTTGCATAAAACGGTTATCATCAAAACCAATATTCATCTCCGGACTATTTAAAATTCCACCCAAAGCTTTACGCACAACAGCTCTTAAAATTTGATAGATGTTCTTTTCATCTTCAAACTTAATTTCTGTTTTTGTTGGATGAATATTTACATCTATTTGTGATGGGTCGATGCTGATATGAAGCACATACAAAGGAAATTGCTCTTTTGATATCAATCCTTCATAAGCACCAACGATGGCGTGGTTCAAATAAGGATCTTTAATAAACCTTTTATTGACAAAGAAAAACTGCTCTCCCCTAGCCTTTTTTGCCGATTCGGGTGAACCACAAAATCCTTTGATATCAATAATGCTTGTTTCTTCTTCGATGCTAATCAATTCCGATTTTTTTGTGCCTGAAAAAACATCAGTTATTCTGCCTTCCAAATCTGATGGTTCAAGCAAAAATTGCTCTTCATCATTGTGATACAAGGCAAATTTAATTTCAGGATTTGCCAATACACATCTGATGAATTCATCTAAAACATGTTTATACTCAACCGGATTTGATTTCAGGAAATTTCTTCTTGCAGGAATATTATAAAAGAGATTTTTCACTGCAATTGATGTACCAGTATCAGCAGCAATATCTTCCTGTGAAATTACTTTTGAGCCTTCGATTACAATTGATGTCCCGAATTCATCTTCAACTCTTTTGGTTTTCATTTCAACACGAGCTACAGAAGCAATACTTGCTAATGCCTCTCCCCTGAAACCCATTGTTTTTATTCGGAAAATATCTTCAGTTAAACCAATTTTTGAAGTAGCATGTCGCTCCCAGCACATGCGTGCATCACCATGACTCATGCCACAGCCATTATCAATTACCTGCACCAAAGCCTTTCCACCCTCCTTTACCAAAAGTTTTACCGATGTACTTTTCGCATCTATTGCATTGTCGAGCAATTCCTTCACCAATGATGAAGGTCTTTGAACAACCTCCCCGGCTGCAATCTGACTTGCAACGTGGTCCGGTAATAATTTTATGATGTCAGCCATTACACAACAAAAAACACCATAAAAATACGAAATTTTCTATCTGTGGAGAACTTTCAACGTTGTGAGCGTGAATAACTAATCTTAAATCAATCCAAAAAAACAAGAATGTTTCTGCTATTTTGTACCAAATTCATGAATAATATAGTAAAATTCCTCATAGGCCGACTTCTTGTCTTTATACTTTTTTGCCTCTCATTTTCAGCATCAGCTCAAAATATATCTTGGGATAAATCTTATCCTTGGGTAGACTCTGTGATGAGCACTTTATCTGAAGATGAGAAAATTGCTCAGCTCATGACAATCGCTGTTTGGACGCAACGCGATCAGAATTATGAAAAGGAAGTAGAAAAAATTGTTTCCGACTACAAAATAGGTGGACTCATGTTTATGAAAGGTGGCCCAATGAAACAGGCCGTTCTTACCAACCGTTTTCAATCAAAATCTAAAATTCCTATGCTCATTAGCATCGATGGAGAATGGGGTTTGAGTATGCGTTTGGATAGTACACCAACTTTCCCACGACAAATGGTTTTGGGTGCTGCCAATAACCTGGAATTAACCCGCCAAATGGGTGCTGAAATTGCAAAACATTGTAAAAGATTGGGGATACATATCAATTATGCACCCGATGTAGACATCAACAACAATGCGGCAAATCCAGTAATTAACGATAGAAGTTTTGGTGAAAATAAAGAAACTGTTGCCAAACTGGGCTGGGCTTATGCCAAAGGTTTACAAGAACAACATATCCTTGCAACTGCTAAACATTTTCCTGGTCATGGTGATACTGAAACCGATTCACATCACTCACTTCCTGTAATTAATGCGAGTCGCAAACGATTGGATTCACTAGAACTTTATCCTTTTCAAAAGCTAATTGACAATGGGGTTGGAGGCGTAATGGTTGGACATTTATTTGTGCCGGCAATTGATACAAATGCCAATAGAGCAACCAGTATTTCTTCAAATGCAATTCAAGGTTTATTGAAAAAAGAAATGGGTTTCAATGGACTTGTGGTTTCTGATGGATTAAACATGAAGGGCGTTGCCAATTATGCAGCTCCAGGAGAAGTTTGTGCAAAAGCATTACAAGCAGGAGTTGATTTATTGCTTTTTGTAGAAGATGTTCCACAGGGAATTTTCTGGATTAAGGATTACCTTAAAAAAGGATTGATATCTCAAGAACAGTTAAATTTATCATGCAGAAAAATTCTGATTACTAAATATTGGGCCGGATTGAATAAATACACTCCTGTTCAAACTAAAAATTTAATTGAAGATTTGAATTGCTGTTCAACAGATCAACTCATCAGAAAAATAGTAAAAACGGGCATTGTCGTTGCTAAAAACACAGATAAACTCATTCCTTTAAAAAATCCGGAATATTACAAGATTGCTGTGGTTTCGGTGGGTTCATCTCAATTTACATCATTCCAGCAAATGATGAATAATTACTTACATGCCGATTTTCATTCAATCGATAAAAACGATTCACAACAAGCTTTCGATTCACTTTTTAATGTTTTACAACGATACAGTTTGGTTATTCTAAGCATGCAAAATACCAGCAGATTTGTTAGTAGAAAACTCGGTTTAACATCACAAGAAATTGCTTTTGTAAAAAGGGTTTTAGCTGATAGAAGAAGTATTTTAGTAAACCATGGAAATCCTTATATCCTACAACATTTTCAGGAAGCAAGAAATGTAATTCTGGCTTTTGAGGATTTGCCCTTAAACAACCAATTATCTGCTCAGGTATTAATGGGAGCAATTGCTTCTACTGGAGAAATGCCGGTTTCTGTATTACCTGCTTTTAAATTAGCTGATGGAGAAGAAACAGAAGTAGTAGATAGATTGGAATATGTAATGCCGGAAGAAATTGGCATTGAACACACGCCTTTAGCTTTTGTTGATTCACTGGCAATGGATGCTGTTAAAAACGGAGCAACTCCGGGATGTCAGATCATAGCAGCAAAAAACGGGAAGGTTTTTTACAATAAATCTTTTGGAAACCATAGTTATGATTCAGCTGCATTAAAAGTAGAAAATCACCATTTGTATGATTTGGCTTCACTAACAAAAATTCTTTCTACCAATTTAGCTATCATGAAATTGTATGAAGAAGGAAAAATTAGTTTGAATGATAAATTGGGTTTATACCTTCCTTTTTTAAGAGGAACATCTAAAGAAAAAATTACCATTCGTCAGGTTTTATTACACGAAGCCGGACTAACACCATTCATTCCGTTTTATCAAAAAACATTAAAAAATGGTGAGCTTGATACTGCTATATATAGAAGAACCGCTGAGAAAAACTTTACAACTGTTGTGGCTGATAGTTTATTCATTAGAAACGACTACGAAAATGAAATTTGGAAAACGATAGCCATGTCGGAACTTAAACCAAGCGGTGAATATGTTTACAGTGATTTAGGTTTTATGATGCTGAAGAAAATTATTGAGGTTGTTAGTCATGAACCCTTTGAAACCTATTTAAACAATAACTTTTATAAACCATTGAATTTGGCCAATATGGTTTTTAATCCTTATAAGAAGGCCATCAATCAAACCTGGATTTTACCAACAGAAAAGGATGATATTTTCCGCAAGCAACAAATCAAAGCTTATGTTCACGATCCGGGTGCAGCTATGTTGGGTGGAATAAGTGGTCATGCTGGTTTATTTTCTAATGCAAATGATGTGGCTGTTATCATGCAAATGTTGCTAAACGGAGGAACTTATGGTGGAAATCGATTCCTAAAAGAATCAACTATCTACATGTTTTCTAAAAAACAGAACAAAAAATCGCGCAGAGGATTGGGATTTGATAAGCCGGAGACCAATTTATTGAAAGCAACACCCGCCGGAAAATTTTCTTCGTCATTTTGTTTTGGTCATACAGGCTTTACTGGAACATGCGCCTGGGCCGACCCCAAAAACGGTTTGGTTTACGTGTTTTTATCGAACAGAATTAACCCTACGGCAGATAACAAAAAGCTTGCGGATACCAATGTTCGCACAAGAATTCACGATTTGTTCAATGAAATAGTTAGAAAAAAATAAGGATAAATTTAAAGGTCATAAAAACATCAAATCATCTGAATAAAAGATTGAAAAGGAAGACCTAAATGTAATTTCCTCAAAAACAAAAGATTGCAAATAATCCAAAAAAGCAAAAACCTATTGCATTTGAGATTTAAATTCCTACATTTGACTTTTCTATTAATTTTTTATGAACATCTACATCGGAAACTTAAATTGGACAGCTAGCGTAGAAGATTTACGCAACCTGTTTTCAACCTACGGCGAAGTATCATCGGTTAACATTGTAAACGATAAATTTACCGGTAGAAGCAAAGGATTTGGTTTTGTTGAAATGCCAGACGCCGGAAGCGCACAAAATGCTATTGACAACTTAAACGGTCAAAGCTTCATGCAAAGAAACATTACTGTTAATGAAGCTCGTCCTCGTGAGGAAAGACCTCAGAGAGAAAGACGTTCTTACAACGACAGAAACTAATTTTCTGAACAGAAATTAAAACCCGCCGAAAAGCGGGTTTTTTTATGCCCTTTTGTGTGATTTTGATTTAAACCTTGTAAGTATTAGGTTTGATTGTAAAACCTGCTTAAAACGAAAGAAAATCGCATATGGAATCAAAATTATTTGGAATGAATGCACTTGCTTTATCAATTTTTGAAATTAATAAGGAAAAAGGCTTTTGGGACAAGGAAAGAAATATCGGAGAAATGCTAATGCTGGTAACCAGCGAACTTGGTGAAGCAATGGAAGCTCACAGAAAAGGAAAATTTGCCAATTGGGAAAATTTTGAAAAAGATAAATCCAATGTCGGTGAGAATTCAGCATTTCAAAACCATATCAAAGACAGCTTTGAAGACGAAATTGCAGATGCAGTTATCCGACTTTTAGATATGTCGGCAGGATTAGGAATCAACCTTGAAAAACAAATTGAAGCCAAAATCAATTACAACAAAACGAGAGAAAAACTACACGGAAAGAAATATTAATCCTTTCGTTTAAGCTTTTTCTTCTGTGCTGCTGTCATTTTATTAATTCGGTTATAATAGCCCGTTTTGCTTGCAGGTACAAATATTGCAAGCTTTTGTCCGGCTTTAATTTTATTCTTTTTGATTTTATTCCACTTGCTTAAATCAGCAGAACTTACATCAAACCAATCAGCAATATCACTTAAAACTTCACCACGTTTTACCGTATAAAATATCTTCTTGATTTTTTCCCTTTTCTCAGCTGGCTTTTCTCCCTTTTCGCTAGAGGTTTCAACAGCTTCAGGATCTTTCTCTATTGAAATTGGTTGAAACTCTGTTTGATTGATTGGCCTATAAACTGAATCTTTTAATAAAGAAAATTTTGCTGCTTTATCTGTTGGTATTCTGATATAATATGGCTCTTGTGCATAAGGAATAATGTCTTTTCTAAACTGTGGATTTAATTCTCTGATTAACTCAATAGGCATATCAAGTGAATTTGAAACCTGCTGAAACGACAACCATTTCGGTACCCAAACAGTATCACAAACCGGAAATTGAATCGGTTCTACAATTTTAATTCCATGCTCTTTATAGTAATTCAGAATATAAACTGTTGCAATAACCTTAGGATACAAGTCTCTGCAATACGATGGCATTACCTTATAAATATCCCAGAAATAAAGGCTATTTCCAGCTGAATGAATTGACTTATTTAGTTGCACCGGAGAACATCCATATGCAGCAATTGCCAATGGCCATGATTTGTAAATACTGAATAAATCTTTGAAATGTTGGGCAGCAACCTGACTTGATTTTACAGGATCACGGCGGTCATCAACATAAGTATTTACTTTTAATTTGTACATTTTGCTCACCTGGAACATCATCATCCAGATGCCACTTGCACCATTTGCATTAACAGCTGAAGGATCTAGTAAAGATGCTGTTGCAGCTAAATATTTTAAATCTGTAGGTAAGCCCTTTTGTTTTAAACTTTTTTCTAAAAGTGGAAAATAGAATTTACTTCTGGCTACCAATAATTTTATTTGTTCGGGATTCGCTAAATATTGTTCAATAAATGGTTTTGCAGAAGGATGATAATTAATTTCCAATCCGGTTTTTAAAGCAGCTAATCTGCTTTGATATACCTCATCTTGCCCCTTCAGAGCTGCATAAAGGTTTCCTGAATTCAATAACAGGAATACCAATAAAAATAATAATGCGCTATTCTTTCTCAACACCATTCTCGCAAGCTAGTGCCAAAAAATCTTTACATTAAAAAAAGTAATTAAGATGTTAACAGGTAAAAACCCTGCTGTGACCAATGAAAAATGATTAAGAAAGGCTTTTTGAAATGGCTAATAAATCAGCATCTTCAAATCTTCTACCCATTAATTGCATGCCAATTGGTAAATTTTCGCTGTTGTTTCCAAAAGGAATAGAAACAGCAGGATTCCCGGCAATATTGGCGTGAACAGTAAAGATATCAGCCAAATACATCGCTAATGGATTCGAAGCTTTTGCACCAACTTCAAATGCCACACTTGGTGATGTTGGTGAAATGATAAAATCATAATCCTTAAACAGTTCTTCTGTTTTATTCTGAACCAATCTTCTAACCTTTTGGGCTTTGCTGTAATAAGCATCATAATAACCTGAAGAAAGTACAAATGTACCCAGCATAATTCTACGCTTTACTTCAGCTCCAAAACCTTCTGATCTCGATTTTTTAATCAATGAATCTAAATCCTTTGCATCCGAAGTTCTATGTCCGTAATGCATGCCCGCAAAACGACTCAAATTTGAAGAAGCTTCTGCAGTTGTTAAGGTATAGTAAACCGGAATCATGTAATTTAAATATGGAAAGCTGATGGCTTCCACTTCATGTCCAAGAGATTTTACCTTTTCCAAGAATTCAAATGCTCTTGCTTTAACTTCCGGGTCAATTCCTTCTGCATCAAACGTTTCCTGTATATATGCAAATTTCTTTATGCCTGAAATTTCTTTTGATACGTAATCTCCAACCGGTTTTGCAGAAGATGTAGCATCGTTTTCATCTTCACCTGCAATTACTTCCATAATCAATTGGGCATCACTTACAGAATGTGTAATTGGGCCAATGATATCAAATGAAGAAGCATAAGCAATTAAACCCCATCTGGAAACTCTGCCATAAGTAGGTTTATATCCTACTAAACCACAAAATGATGCTGGCTGACGAATCGATCCGCCTGTATCACTTCCAAGACTTGCCAAACACATTTCCGCTTGCACAGAAACTGCTGCTCCGCCTGAAGATCCACCCGAAACTCTTTTTTTGTCTGCTGCATTTAAAACCGGGCCATAAGCCGAAGTTTCATTGGATGCTCCCATTGCAAATTCATCGCAATTGGCGCGACCAATAATAATCGCATCTTCAGCCAATAATCTTTCAACCACAGTTGAAGAATAAATGGATTCAAATCCTTTAAGGATATTTGAAGATGCAGATACTTTATGGTTTTTGTAGCAAATATTGTCTTTGAGTGTCAATACCATACCGGCAAGTTTACCGGCATTTCCCTGTTGAAGCTTATCCTGAATTCTTTTAGCAGATTCAATTGCTTCATCAGAAAAAACTTCTAATAAAGCATTTAAATCTTTTTTTGATTCAATATTATTTAAGTAAAACTCTACCAACTGCGGTAAAGTAAGCGCTCCCGAACTAATATCGATGCGGATTTCCGATAAGGAATGGTATGATTTCAATTGACTTAAAAAAGAGTACGGTTAAACAGAAAAAACTTTATTTCTTGTCACCTTCTTTGGTGCGCATTCCATCTTCTATTTGGTCTTTAACGCTTTTTTTAGCATCGTTAAATTCACGGATTCCTTGTCCAATTCCACGCATTAATTCAGGAATTTTCTTTCCGCCAAATAATAAAATAATAGCTAAAATAATCAGAATCCATTCGCCACCGCCAAGGTTTCCGATAAATAACAAAACATGGTTCATTTTTGTATGATTTGAATTGCGAAGTTATACAATTTATTTTTCTTATCTGCTAAATAGC
>JBMLOK010000295.1:0-1057 GCA_049243005.1 Bacteroidia bacterium
TGTATGATTTGAATTGCGAAGTTATACAATTTATTTTTCTTATCTGCTAAATAGCTTTGATTGTTCTCAGCTATTTTAGCTTACATAACCTTTTCAGGCCTTTTATTTCCTTTTCTGTCAGCTCTCTCCACTCACCACGTTTCAGTTTTCCTTTTTCTAAATCAGCATATAAAACCCTATCGAGTTTATCTACTTTATAGCCTAAATGTTCAAACATACGGTGAATGATTCTGTTTTTTCCACTATGAATTTCTATCCCTACAACCTCTTTGTTTTTAGGATCAGGTTGAGCAATTGCATCCGGCTTTATCACACCATCTTCCAATTCAACTCCATTCGATAATGTCCATAAATCTGTAGGTCTTAATGGTTTATCTAAAGTTGCTTTGTAAACTTTATGAACTTCATATTTTGGATGCATCAAACGTTGAGCCATTTCACCATCATTGGTTAAAACTAAAAGTCCTGTGGTATTTCTATCCAATCTTCCAACCGGAAATACTCTTTCTTTTAATTTCCCTTCAAAAAGCTCCATTACTGTGTTTCTTCCATCACCATCTTCAAAAGTTGTAATGGTATCTTTTGGTTTATTTAAAAGTAGATATACTTTCTCTTCAACCGAAAGTTTTGAGCCATTAAATTTAACAACATCACCACTTTTTACTTTTGAACCTAATTCAGTAACAACAACATCATTAATGCTTACCAAACCTGCGCCAATCAAATCATCAGCTTCTCTTCTGCTACAAATTCCAGCATTAGAAATATACCTGTTTAACCTAATTCCATCTGCTAATTCCAAATCAGATTCAGCCGTTTTTTTAGGTGCTTTTTGTTCTTTTTCTTTAGCTCTTTCTTTTGATTTAGAAAAATCGTTATCTCTCTTTTGGTAACCTGAAGTTCCGCGTCTGTCTCCATAAGAAGAGCTTCTACCTTCATTATCTCTAGAAGAACTTCCTCTGTTTGAACCATAAGTTCTTTCACCATCTCCTTTTTTATCAGAATATCTGCTTGGTCTATCACTTGATGATGAAGTTCTTGGTGAATAAGGTCTGTC
>JBMLOK010000296.1:0-2724 GCA_049243005.1 Bacteroidia bacterium
AGAAAGAACATTTTTCCATTACCCCACGTGAACGAACTGTTACGTCAGGATTGATTACCATTCTTCCTAAATCATTGTTGAAGTTGAAATCAAATTGATCGTTTTCTCTGTATTTAAACCAGTTGAAACGACGAACTTTAAATGGACAGTTATTCGCGCAGTAACGAGTTCCTACACAACGGTTATAAGCCATGTGATTCAATCCTTCGCTGCTATGAACAGTTGCCAATACAGGACAAACTGTTTCACAAGGCGCATGTCCACAATGTTGACACATTAATGGTTGGTGTAAAACACTTACTTCTTGGAAGTCAACTCCTGTTTTAGGGTCATTGTATTCGTCTTCTTTTGAAATATTGTTGTTTTCTTTATTGCGGAATCTGTAGTATCTATCGATACGAATCCAATGCATTTCGCGACGTTTTAATACTTCTGCACGACCTACAACTGGTACGTTATTTTCAGCATTACAAGCTACAACACATGATCCACAACCTGTACATTTTCCTAAATCAACAGCCATTGTCCATTTGTGACCTTTGCTGTCATGCTCATCCCAAAGAGTAATTAAATTACCGTTTTCTTTTAAGATTGCATGGTGATCGTGGTTACCTGCTTTACTATCTTTGATGTATTCACCTAAAGAAGCTTCTTTTATTAAAGCACGACCTTCAATTGTATGGTGAGTTTGTGTTTGAGCCAATTCGTAATCACCTGCAGCTTTTTCGATGGTAATATCAAAATTGCCATATTGAAGTGAATTGTTGCTGAAAGAAGCAAATGCATAAGCATTTTTACCAACTCCAACTGCTACTTTACCTCCTGAAGTTCTACCATAACCTACTGCTACTGCAATAACATTATTTGGTTGACCAGGTTGAACTAAAACAGGGATTGATTCAATTTTACCGTTTTTGCCGGTAATATTAAGCATATCGCCATCTTTAACTCCCATTTCGTCAGCAGTTGCTTTGCTGATATTTGCATAGTTATCCCAAGTTACTTTACTGATTGGATCAGGTAATTCCTGTAACCAAGGGTTATTTGCCAATGAACCATCTAATACTCCAACTTTGCTATAAAGTTTAAGTTCTTTTTTGGTTTTGTTAGTGCTATAAGCTGAGTAAGCTGTATTTACAGTTGAAGTTAAATCTGCGTTGAATTTAACAGCAGAAGCTGTTTTTGCAACGTAGAAGAATCCATCATGTAAACTTTTTACCCAAGCTTCTTCAAAATTACCATTTCCACTAAGGATACCTTTCCAGGTTTCACGCATGAAATCGTAGTATGAAGTGTTATTATCAGCCCAACGTAATAAACTATCTTCAGTTTGACGAGTATTAAATACAGGAGAGATAGTTGGTTGAGTTAATGCATAATAACCTGCTTTTGGTTCAGCATCATTCCATGATTCCAAGAAATGACCAGCTGGAGCGTTGAATTTACATAAAGCTGAAGTTTCATCAATACTGCTATTGGTTGAAATGCTCAGTTTTGCTTTCTTAATTCCTTCAGATAATTTAGCTGAATTGTAGTAAGAATAAACAGGATTAACATTCCAGAAAATAACTGCATCAACTGAACCTGAGTTCAAATCTGAAACCAAAGTTTCGAATGCAGCATCATCACTGTAATGTTGGTTGCTATAATTGTCTAAATCTACAGTAGTACCAATATTTCCTAATAGGCTATTGATTGCAGCTACTAATAATTGGTTATCCAAGTTATTAGTTCCACAAACTACTAATGAACTTCCTTTTGCAGCCCATAATTCTTTAGCTGTAAGTTCAATCATATTTAATGGTAATTCAACAGAAGGCATAGAACCTAAAGTTGGAACACCAGCTAAACCTGCGATTTTGTTATAAAGGCTGATTAAATAAACACCTTCAGCAGATGGTTTGATTGGGTATCTAACATCGGCATTAGAACCAGTAACAGATAAATGAGATTCAAATTGAATATGACGACTCATTTTTTTGGTTTCTGGATTTCTAGTTGAAGACCATTGTTTGGTGTATTCAACAGGTGAAATCCATGTACCTAAGAAATCAGCTCCAAATGAAACGATTACATTAGCTAAATCAAATCTATATCCAGGTATAACTGATTTACCAAAAGCAATTTTATTTGCTTCAGCAATCGAACCTAAAGAGAATGATTCATATTGAATATGTTTTGCAGAAGGATATTTTGCAGCAAAAGCACTGATTGCTCTTTTTCCTGATGGGCTGCTAACAGTTCCTGAAACAATGCGAATATTTGAAGCAGATGCTAATGCTTTTTTGATATCAGCATCAACAGCTTCCCAAGTTGCATCGTTTCCAGATGCTTTTGGTCCTCTTAATCTTTCATTGTCATATAATCCTAAAAGTGCTCCTTGATCAGCAGCACTTGCCGCACCTTTAAAAATTGGTGATTCAGGATTTCCTTCAATTTTAATTGGTCTTCCTTCACGTGTTTTAACTAAGATACTGCAACCTGAAGGGGTTGTAGAAGCATAGTAGTTAGGAATACCAGGAGTGATATTTTCCGGTTTGATGATATAAGGAATAGCATTTTTAATTGGCGCTTTATTACAAGCAGCCAATGCTACTGCTGAGATACCAAATCCAAAGTATTTTAAGAAATCACGACGGTTAGCATTTAAGCCACCATCTTCTTCTGTAAATACTTCATCCAAAGGAATACCTTCAGCAAACTCATTTCTTTTATGCTGGAGGA
>JBMLOK010000297.1:0-2723 GCA_049243005.1 Bacteroidia bacterium
GAAGTAACTTCATGTTTATTCAGACCTTTTCTCATACGTGTTCCACCTCCGGCAGCACCTCCTCTTAAGGAGTTGATTACTACCCAGCCTTCAGCTTCGGTTTCACTATCTTTCCATTCAAAAACAATTTCGGGTTGTTTGTCTTCGTACTTTTTAATCAGCTTTTCTAATTGCATGCTTGTGGTTTTTTATAGGTTTGATGCTTAAATAATATCTTTAAAATTTCCCCAAAGTGCACCACCGATATGGTTTGTTTTACCACCGGTAACTTCACTCCAGACGTTTTCTTCGTTTCTAATTCTTAATACACCTAAAAAGGCAAAAATCAATGCTTCTTTAAAGTGAATGGTCATTTCATCAGGCAATACCAGTTGAGCTTTTGTTTTGCTTTGAATTAACTGAATAAGATTGCTGTTAAAAGCACCACCTCCGCTAACCAAAACTCTGTTGATGTTATTATCATTCAAAACAGCTGCAATTCTTAATGCAATATGCTCAGCAATTGTTGCCATTTTTTCTTCTTCACTGGTATCCTGATACTTTTTTATTATTGGCCAGAATTCTGCATTAATCCATTCTCTGCCCAATGATTTTGCTTTGTTGATTTGATAAAAATCGAGTTGCTCCAATTCATTTAGTAAAATTGGATCAATTTCACCTGTAGCAGCAATTCTTCCTTCTGCATCAAAACTTTGTCCCAACCAGCGAGCAATTCTGTTCATCACAATATTGCAGGGAGAAATATCAAATGCTTTTACTTTTCCATCTTTTGAAAAGGAGATATTGGCAATACCACCTAAATTCAAACATGCTTCCTCTTTTGGAAATAAAAATTTATCTCCAACTGGCACCAAAGGCGCACCCTGACCACCAAAGGCAAGATCCATATTTCTGAAACCATTTACCACCGGCAAACCACACATCGCTGAGATGGCAGCACCATCGCCAATTTGAGCGGTGAAACCTGCAAGGGGCTGATGAAAAATGGTATGTCCATGAGAAGCCACCAATTGTGGTTTTATTTGGTGTTTTTGAATGAAATTTTTGATGAGGATACCCAAATACCTACCATAAAAAGCGTCGGTTTTGGCATACAAATCAATGGGTTGTTTATAAAGTTGAGAAAGCCTAACCCTCCATTTTTCGTCATAAGGAATGGTTTCAGCAGCAATAATTCGATACTCCCAATTGCTATCTTTATAGGAAAATTCGCAGCAAGCCAAATCAACCCCATCCATGGAACTTCCACTCATTAAACCAATTACCTGATAACTTTGCATGTATAGAAAAAAGTTTGGGCTGCGAAGTTATATTTTTTAAGCCAATTTATGCAGTCAGGCAAACGATTAGCAGAATACTTGTTTTTTAAAACTTCATTTTCAGTGAAAACCTTCTCAAGGTGGTGAAAATAATCCTTGTCATATTCAAAGCAATTAATCAAATTTGATAATGGGCCAACCAAATCCAAACAATAGAAGGAACTTCATAAAAAGTTCCGGAGCTGCGCTTATCTCAGCCACTTTTCTACAGGAAGTTTCAGGAACGAGTTTAATTCCTTCTTTACAAGAAATTAAGTCATTAGCTGATAAAGATGATTCTATGTTTTGGAAGGCTTTGCGTTTACAATTCCCTTTACAGAAAGATTCAACTTACCTCAATAATGGAACAATGGGCCCATCGCCATATCCTGTAATTGAAGCTGTTAAAAAAGGAATGATGGATGGTGACCAGTTTGGTGCTTATGGAGGCTGGGAATCAACCCAAAAGAAAATTGCCGATTTTGTTGGCGCTACAGAGGATGAAATTGCACTTACCCATAATGTGACTGATGGAATTAATATTGCTTGCTGGGGAATTCCGCTAAAAAAAGGTGATGAAGTAATTTTAACTACTCATGAACATGTTGGAAATGCTTTTCCTTGGCTTAACAGAAGAAAACTAGAAGGCATTGTTATCAAAACATTTGAACCTGCTTCTACAGCTGCTGAAACTTTAAACCGAATCAATTCGCTCATCACCAAAAAAACAAGAGCCATTGCTGTACCTCATATTCCATGTACACAAGGACAAATTCTTCCTGCCAAAGAAATATGTAAACTGGCTCGTGAAAAAGGAATTTTTTCTATCATAGATGGGGCTCATGGTCCCGGAATGATTCATCTCGATTTGCATGATATGGGTTGTGATACTTATGCATCCTGCACTCATAAATGGTTATTGGGTCCAAAGGGAACCGGATTTTTATATGTAAGAAAAGAATTTAGAGAAACACTTCAAACCTATTTTGTAGGCGGAGGAAGTGATAATGCCAAATGGAATATGGCTTTGAATCCACCCGAAATGGGCACTTACGCCGATTCTGCTCATCGTTATTATGGTGGCACACAGTCATTGGGTTTGTATAGAGGTGTAGATGCAGCAATCGATTTTTTTAATACAATTGGTCCCGAAAAAATTTACAATCGTATTTTTGAATTAGGCTCTTATGCCCAGGAAAAATTGTTGGCAATGGGCGATAAAATCGAA
Source organism: Bacteroidia bacterium (assembly GCA_049243005.1). GTDB lineage: Bacteria > Bacteroidota > Bacteroidia > UKL13-3 > UKL13-3 > CAISCU01. The sequence goes on from JBMLOK010000297.1 coordinate 2,527, forward strand.
TTGATTACACCAACAGAATCTATCTCAAGAGCAGGAGTAAATGGTTTTAGGTTGAAAGGAACTGATGCCGCAAAAGTTTACCAATATTGTGCTGAAAAGAAATTCAGAATTCGCGTTGTGCACGAAAACGGATTGAATTCCTTGCGTTTATCAACCCATATTTACAATTCAAAAGAAGAATTGGATGCCTTTTTTGA
>JBMLOK010000298.1:0-2325 GCA_049243005.1 Bacteroidia bacterium
AAATCATTGAATAAATCTGCAGGACATTATGGACTATCATTAATATTGGGAGGAGGAGAAAACAGCATGTGGGAAGTGGCAGGAGTATATTCAAGTTTGGGCAGGATACTAAATCACTTTGGAAGAAACAATGGGTTGTATGACTTGAACGATTTACATGAACCAAGAGTAGTCAAAAGAAAAAAAGAACAGGAAACGGAACCAAAATTAAGCAAGGAATTTCCATTGGGAGCCGGAGCCATTTACAATAGTTTTGATGCCATGAAAGAAGTGATGAGACCAGGAGAAGAAATGTTGTGGAGCAGACTGGTATCATCTCAAAAAATTGCTTGGAAAACGGGAACCAGTTTTGGTTCGAGAGATGCCTGGAGTATTGGATTAACCTCAGAATATTTGGTTGTGGTTTGGGCGGGAAATGCAGATGGAGAAGGAAGAGCAGGATTAATTGGTGTTCAAGTAGCAGCTCCTATTATGTTTGATGTATTTAAACTCATACCTAAAGCCAATTGGTTTCCAATACCTTATGATGATATGAAGCCTATCATAACATGTAGAAAAAGTGGTTATCAAGCCAGTGATATTTGTGATGAAACCGATACAATCTGGGCCGCACAAAACGGAAGCAGAACAGGTGTTTGTCCTTTTCACCAAATGGTACATTTAAGTAAAGATAGATTATTCAGAGTTAACAGTGATTGCGAATCACCATCGAAAATGCAACATGAATCGTGGTTTGTGCTGCCTCCCGGAATGGAATGGTATTATAAAAACCATGATCCCTCCTATGGTACTTTGCCTCCATTACGGAACGATTGTTTAAATGGAACATTGATGAACAATATGGAATTGATTTATCCTAAAAAATCAAACACCATTTATATTCCTTTAGAAATTGATGGAAAGGAAGGCGAAGTGATATTTGAAGCAGCTCATCGCAACAAACAAATCAAAATATTCTGGCATTTGGATGGCGAATTTATTGGTAGTACAAAAGAAATTCATCAAATGTCATTAAGACCTGAAAGCGGCCCTCATCATTTGGTTTTAGTTGATGAAAAAGGAGAAAGATTGGAGCAGAATTTTGTGATTGAAAGGAAAAATAAGTAAACGGTTTTCAATCAAATCTGGATTGGAATTCGCTATTTCCTTTATTCAGATTTCTCTTCGATTTTCTTCTCTAATGCTGATATATGGTAGGATTGAACAATTATTTGAGACAGCATTCCAATATAAATAAGCGTATCTCCATATTGAAGGTGTAGTACTTTTAATGTTGCACCGGCAATAACAATCAGAGCACTTATTAAAGCCAAAGTTTTAAAATGTTTCATTCGGTAATTTAAGGTCTTTTTCCCTTATTTACTGGTGCCATTACATTTATTAATTCAGGAACAATTTGATTGAGTTTCTTTTGCTGATCTTCTCTGCAAATTGATTTCACCTGAGCAAAATGAGAGAAAGTAATTCTGGCTTTTTCAATTTGGATGGAAGCCATTTTTTCTTCAAGCGCTTTATTTTTTAAAGAATCAACTTGTTTTTCTTTGAGTCCGTTTAGGTATTGTGTTAGTATTTCTTTGTACTCTTCATCCAGTTTATTCATTTGAGCACGGTGGTCTCTTTTCATCTGTTCGAAGGATGAAATCTGCTCATCATTGAGTTCAAGACTTTCAATAATAAATTTACCCGGTTTTGCTCTATCATTTGGACCCGGTTTTAAAACAAAAATAGTTGTTAAGACAATGGTATTAATTAACACCAAAATCAAAACTACAACCTGAATCTTGTTTGAAAAGAAATTTTGAAACTTATTCATATAAATCAAGATTACTGGTTAAGTTGGATTTAGTTTCTGTATTGTATTTGTTTGATTGAAAACGATAAACAACAAACAAATTTAACATCAACAAAACAGATAAAGAAAGAATGGCTAATTTAAATCGAAATACATTTTCAGGTGAAATTTCTTTTTGGTATTCTTTAATTCGATTCAGAGTTTTAGCAGCAAAAAATGGAGAAACCACAGCAGAACTGATTCCTGTTGTACTATTCAGCACTTCGTCTTTCCATATTTCTTTGTCTGATTTCATTTCTTACAAGTATACTGACGATGCATCTAAAAATATCCTTCGTTTTTATTTTTTTTGATGCTTAGCCTTGGTACCTATAATGACCAATTATTTTAAATTGAAACAGACAATCCTCCAAAACCTGACCTCCACCAATATTATGAACTATCATGAAACGAGATTTGTCTGAGGTTCTAACACTGGTTATCAATCCAATATGCTTCAAGCCGGAACCTAAATCCCAGCAAACAATATCTCC
>JBMLOK010000299.1:0-19153 GCA_049243005.1 Bacteroidia bacterium
CTGCGGATAAAAAACAGTACACTACTGATACTATTCAGGTTGCTGTAATAATGCCATTTTGTAGCAAAGATTTATTAAATAACCCCAATAGTGAAAAGGCAATTTTAGGAAATGCTTGCCGAGAATATTATCAAGGACTTGAAATTGGTCTTGATAGCATAAGGAATTTAGGGATTCCGGTAAATGTTTGTATTTATGATACCAAAAATGATTCTAATACATTCAAACAAATATTGAAAAAAAACCAGGTTTTAAATGCTGATATCATTTTCGGACCAGTTGTATCTGAGGCACAAAAAATGATGGCAATTTATTCTTCTCAGGCAAAAATTTATCATGTATCACCTTTGCTTACAATGACAAAAAGTAAAGTTGAAGACCCCTATTTAATAAGTGTGAATCCTGATTTGGATAATTATGCTGATATCTTTTTAGAACAATTAAAAATAAATGGAGAAGATAAAGCCAATATTATAATTCTATATGGTAAAGGGAAAAATGAAAAAGTAATTAGCAATAGAATGCTGGCTTTGAAAAGTAAATATCCTCAATTCAATATAAAATCAATGGAATTGGCCAGATACAATGAGTTCAAAAATCACTTCACTTTAGGAAGAAGTCATCATGTTCTTATTGATTCAGATAATGAATATTTAGTCAATGGCGCTTTGAGAATGCTTTCTGATTCAAACCAATTTACCGATATTTATGTTTATGGTAACAAAAAGTGGTTGAATTTTAAAAATATCAATGCCCAAATTTGGAGTCGATTAAATACAAAAATAATTACGCCATATTATATGGATTCTGAATCTCCTATAGGCAAGTTATTTATCCAACAATATTTTGAGAGATATGCCTGCGAACCAAATGAATTTGCAGTTTCAGGTTATGATCAGGTTGTTTATTTTTTAATTCATCTAGCTGAGAATAAGGGAGAAATTATTCCTGACAACTTCAATAGTCGTCAAAAACTAATAGGAGGAACATTTCAAATCAAGAAAAAACCAAACGGAAAAGGATATCAGAACTCAAAATTAAATATGATAGGATTTGATTCTGAATTTCGAATTATAAATGCAGGATATTAGTTATATATAAAAGAAGCAATTCAGGTTGAATTATGGTAAGGCATACAAGAAAACCAAATAAGAAATCCCTCACATATACCATCTTTTGCTAAAGGAAACTATATTTAAATCCAAGATAATATCACTAAATAAAATAGATTTATAACAAGAAAGGCTGCAAAATTATTTTGCAGCCTTTCTTGTTATAAATTAGTGCTGAATTATAAAATTGCTCTGAATAATAAGAACAATAAACCAGACATAATAATACTAAAAGGAAGAGTTAATAACCAAGCAAGAGCTATTGTTTTAATGGTTTTAGTTTGAAGATTTTTTATTCCTTTGCTAGCAACCATACTACCTGCGATACCTGAAGACAATACATGTGTAGTACTTACAGGTAATCCAAGCCAGGTTGAGAAACCAATCGTACTTGCTGCAACAATTTCGGCACTCGCACCCTGAGCATAAGTTAAATGCTGTTTACCTATCTTTTCTCCAATTGTAGTTACAATACGTTTCCATCCTACCAATGTTCCAAGTCCTAAACTTAAGGAAATCATTAAAATAACCCAATCGGGAGCATACTCTGTAATTTCCTTTACTTTTTGAGTTGATACTTTTAATTTTTCTTTATTGTTTGCACTTAAATTAACATTTTTACTTTCAATTAACTTTTTAATTGATTTACCCATCATAACTAAATCTTTTCGTATCTCAAACTTACTTTCGTGAGATAAATCTAAAAAAGAAGCCTGATTGCTTAATTTGGATTCAAAATCTGTTAAATATTTATTAGCTTTAATCAACTCAAAATTTTCCTCTTTACTTAAGTCAGTGCTATCAACTTTATATAGTATTGAATGAATTGTAGCTAATTCTCCTTTAACTTCAGAAGGATTTTTACTTAAATCTAAAGTGAAGCGAGCTGGAACAATCGCAATTAAAATCAACATTACTAGCCCTACCCCCTTTTGTCCGTCATTAGAACCATGGGAAAAACTTACACCGGTGCAGGTTAAAAGAAGTATTAATCTAATCCAAAATGGAGGCGGAGCGTTTGTGGCAGGTTCTCTAAAAATGACTTTAGACTTAATTGATTGCCTCATGATATACATTAACAGAATGGCTAAACTAAAGCCTAAAAGAGGCGACAATAATAAACTTAGCCCGATATCACTTGCTTTTCCCCAATTTACATAAGATGCATTCGGATCAGTTCCAATAAAAGAATAAGCCAAACCGACGCCTAAAATAGAACCAATCAATGTGTGGGAGCTGGAACTAGGAATTCCGAAATACCAAGTACCTAAGTTCCAAATAATTGCGGTTAATAATAATGCAGCTATTAAAGCAACATTATGATAAATATTGGTATCTAAAAGTACCTCATTGGGAAGCAGGTTGGTTATCCCCATTGCAACTGCAATTCCTCCGGCAAAAACACCAATGGCATTCCAAATTCCGCTCCAAACAACAGCAAACCAAGGTTTTAGTGAGTTTGTATAAATTACTGTTGCAACAGCATTAGCTGTATCATGAAATCCATTGATGAATTCAAAAATTACCGCTGCCAACAAACACAGCAATAAAAGGATTGTAATAGAAGTATCTAAACCAAACATAGGTATTTACTTACCGCAAGTATACTTATGCTGATAAGATTTCCAATATTAAGTAATTCTAAACAAATTGTTAGGCTGATAAAAATCCTTTTATCAAAAACCATTTCAATAGATTAAATAAAGTTTTACTTTCGTCGCTTCAATCATTCTAAATATGAAAAAAATTTACTCTTTGTTATTTCTTTTGAGTTTTGCGCTTTTAAACACAGTAAAAGCAGATGAGGGAATGTGGATTCCACTTTTATTAAAGAAATACAATTACGAACAAATGAAGGCCAAAGGCCTAAAACTTACCGCAGAACAATTGTATGATGTAAACAATAGTTCAATGAAAGATGCAATTGTATGGTTCAATGGAGGTTGTACAGGTGAAATTATTTCTAAAGAAGGTTTAGTTTTAACAAATCACCATTGTGGATATGATGCAATCGCATCATTATCAACTAAAGAAGATAATATTTTAGACAATGGTTTTTGGGCTAAAAATAAAGGTGAAGAAAGAGCGAAACCTGGAATGTGGGTTTCAATTGTTCAAAAAATTGAAGATGTAAGTGATAAAGTTTTAGCAGAATTAAAAGATGTTGAAGAAAAAAACAGACCTGCCAAACTACAGGAAATATTCAAAAAACTAAGTAATGAGGCAACAAAAGGCACTCATTATGAGGCACAAGTAAGAGAAATGTTTAAAGGTAACGCTTATTATCTTTTTACATTTGAAAAATTCACGGATATTAGATTAGTTGGAACTCCTCCACAATCTGTTGGAAAATTTGGTGGTGATGCTGATAACTGGATGTGGCCTAGACATACCGGTGATTTTAGCATGTTTAGAATTTATGCTAATAAAGAAAATAAACCTGCTGCTTATTCTACAGCAAATGTTCCTTATCAGCCAAAACACCATTTACCAGTTAATATAAAAGGTATTAAAGAAGGAGATTTCGCTATGATTATGGGATTCCCAGGAAGAACAAATCGTTATGAATTCTCTCAAGGAATCGATTTAGCTATCGAAAAAGTAAATCCTACCATTGTAAATTTAAGAGATATCAGACTTAAAGCATGGAAAGAGGTAATGGATAAAAGTGTCAGTGATAGACTTTTGCTTTCAGCCGACTATGCCCAAGTAGCTAACTATTGGAAATATTTTATTGGTCAAACTGAGCAAATGAAACGTTTGAAAGTTTATGAATACAAAAAGAACATGGAATCTAATTTTGCAAAATTTGCAAATGGTAAATCTGAGTATCAAAACGTATTAAACAATGTAGACAAAGCTTATGCTGACTATAAACCTTATGCACTTCAAAGAACTTATTTAACCGAAGGTATTTTAGGAGTAAGCATGAATGGAATTGCATCAAGTTTATTTCCTTATGCAAATGCCTTAAAAGAAAATAGCGATACTGCTGCAATTGTAAAGAAAGCACTGGCTGGTTCACAAGCAGCAACAGAAGAAGCTTATGCTGCATTTTTCCCTAAAGCTGATGAGAAAATACTTGCTCAAATTTTAGAAATGTATTATAACAACATTCCTGCCGACCAACATCCGGCAATTATGGCTAAAATTCTAAAATCAAAAGGTAAAACAAATTCTGAGAAATTCAGAACATATGCTGCAATGGTTTTCGCAAAAAGTATTTTTAGAACAAAAGAAACTTATGAAGAATTCATTAAGAATCCTAGTCTTAAAAAACTAAAAGCTGACCCTTGTTATGCTTTAGTTGATGGATTTTACACCAACTATTTAACAAATTTCAAGCCTAAAGTTGATGCATTCGCGGCAGCTATAGGTCCGGAAGGAAGAGCTTATATCAAAGGTTTAATGGAAATGATGCCGGAAAAAACCTTTTACCCAGATGCAAATTCATCTTTAAGATTAACTTATGGTCAGGTTCAAGCCTATGATCCAAAAGATGCTGTTCATTTTGAATATTATACAACACTTGATGGTGTTATTGAGAAATACAATCCAGCTGATTTTGAATTCAATGCACCTCAAAAATTGATTGATTTGTACAATGCAAAAGATTTTGGTCAGTATAAAATGGCAAATGGTAAATTACCTGTAGCTTTTATTACCAATAATGACATTACCGGAGGTAACAGTGGAAGTCCTGTAATTGATGGAGAAGGTCAATTAATCGGATTAGCTTTTGATGGTAACTGGGAAGCTATGAGTGGCGATATTGTATTTGATGAAAAGTACAAAAGAACTATCAATGTTGATATTCGATATGTTTTGTTCTTGATTGACAAATTAGGTGGAGCTCCACATATTGTTGGAGAAATGACTCTTATTAAATAAATAAATTCATTCAATAAAAAAGAGGCTGTTTCAAATGTTGAAACAGCCTCTTTTTTTGTGATTTTTATTGGATATTCTTAGAGAATTCTAAAAACTAAGGAATTAAATGAACTATGATAAAGAAACAGTTAATTCAAATCTTTTATCTATAGATAATGTATTTATTAGTGCTCTAAATAGTAACTTATCTATATTACACTACAAATCAAGCACTTATTTCTCTAAACAAGATTTAAATAAATGAATCAAAATTTTAATTAAAAACATGATGTGGCAATTTTAATTGGCTTTCAATGCTTTAACAAAAATGCCAACATCATCTTCGATTTTTAAATTTATTTTAGAAATTAACTTGAGCTTGAATCCTTAATAAATTACCTGTTTGAAGATTATTTTGTTTCTGGAAATCCTCATATCTCCTATTCGAAATTGTGTAATGAGCAACTAATTCAAAATTTCTATTTATTTGCCATTCTCCGCCAATTTCAATGTCTTCAACGGTATAACTTCTGGCATCTCTTTCATGTTTTTTACCACCATCATAGTATTGGTATCTAATAAAAGGAATTAAAATTTGTTTTTTAAGTTTAGTTAAATAAGACAAAGTAACATAACCTCCTTTGAGAGGCATAACTTCAATTGAATCCGTAACTTTATTAAATTCAGGGCCTTTACCAATCGTATATTCTGCCTGAATTCCAAATGGTTTAGGATAAATTACAAAAGTGCCAGCAACCCTTTGATCAAGGTAATTTAAATCCGCATTTGTTTTTACTCCTGTACTTAGATTTGATTTAGGCATAACCCATTTTCCAGTGTATGCTTGCACACCTAATTCCAAAACTTGTTTTTTAAATTCAAAAGGGTAAGTAATTCTACTTATAATATGAGGCTCATTATTTAATTCTAAATTATTAGCTGTCTGACCATTATAAGCTCCCAAAGCAAAAATCCCATAGTCACCACTGCCTTTTAAACCATCATTAACTAAACTTGAGAATAGCTTTCTCTTATTTTTGGGAGCCCAGTAGAAAAATAATCCCATATCACGTTCATTAGAAACAGCACTATTTAAAGCATCATTTCTATCTAGAGCCAATCTATTTTGACTTGATTGCATATTTTCAAAACCATATGGAACCTTACTTTGGCCAATTCTAAATCTGAATTCATTATCATCATCAACACCAATATCAAAATAAGCATCCCGAATTTGCCCAAAATGTAATCTTTCAGTAGATGGACTGCTTGCAAAATCCGGTTGAACATATAGATATACGTTTTTACTTAATTGGCCGTAGAAAATTATTCGCATACGTCTCATAAAAAAACCACCATCTTTCCCCCAGGACCTATCGCATTGTTCACAACCCAAATTTTCATTGGTTTCTAAAAGTCTATTATATCTAATCTGCATGTAGCCTCTTATAGAAATACTTTCATACCATTTTTTTAGTTGAGCGATTTCCGGTGAAGGTTTAACAATTAAACTATCAGATTGTGCGAAGGAATTCATTGTTACTAAAAATAACAATAATCCAAAAAATATAGATTTTTTCATTTCTCTTATTATGCTTGAATTGTAGAAATGAAATTTGTCAAATCTTGAGATTTGGAATTAAAAAGAAAATTCCAAAAGTTCTCTAAAAAATATCTCATGTTAAGTTTTTGTAAACTCTCATTTTGTTTGGGATGATTAAACAAAAAGGAACGAATACTAATAACCTGATTAACAAATATGTAAAATAAAGTTAACATTAGCCAAAAAAGAAACCCACCCAGAGGCCTCCTTTGAGAACCCGATACATATCGGGAATTGATTTGAGTCATGAAAATATTTTATTGTTTTGATCGACAATTACTTAACATCTAAAAATCACTTTTTCAATGTTAATTAATCGCTACAATAGTATTAAGTTATTGTTAAGCCAATGTTAAGTCGCTTTAATTATTTTAAGTTTGCTCCGAAATCAAAATTTTATGATATTTAATACAATCATTCAGTTCTTTACTCCAAAGGACAAAGTATTTTATTCCTTATTTGAGGAAGTTGCAATCAATGTTGCAGAAATGGGAAAGCTAATGAAGGAAGTCGTTGCCGAACCAGATTTTGACAAAAGAGCTGTTGTAATTAAAAAAGTTGAAGATTTAGAACATCATAATGACAATTTAACTCATCAAATTTTCACCGAATTAGGCAAAAATTTTATTACGCCATTTGATAGAGAAGATATTCATTACTTGGCCACGTCATTGGATGACATTTGCGATTATATCTACGCAACATCAAAAAAAATAAACTTATATAAGATCAATACCAATGATATAGGTATGCAAAAAATGGCTGATATAATTGTTTTGGGTGCTGATTCTATTAAAACAGCTGTTCTAGAATTAAGAAACATGAAAAACATGCGTAATATTACTGATGCAATTGTTAAAGTAAACAGTTATGAAAATCAAGCAGATGACTTATTTGATTTATCAATTGAGAAATTATTCGATACAGAAACTGATATCAAAACATTAATTAAAAAGCGTGAAATTTATCAAGTAATGGAAATTGTAACAGATAAATTTGAAGATGCAGCTAATGTTATTGAAACAATCGTAGTGAAATACGCATAAACTCTTAAATATGAGTTACTTACTTATTATTATTATCCTTGCTTTGGTATTTGATTATATCAATGGCTTTCACGACGCGGCAAATTCAATTGCAACCATTGTTTCAACAAAAGTTTTAACTCCATTTCAAGCCGTAGTTTGGGCTGCGTTTTTTAACTTTGTAGCTTTCTTTATATTTAAAGATCATGCTGTTGCAAACACAATTGGAAAAACAGTTCACAAAGAATTTATTACTCTCGATGTAATTTTTGCCGGTTTAATTGCGGCAATTGCTTGGAATTTAATCACTTGGTGGTATGGAATTCCCTCATCTTCGTCTCATACTTTAATTGGAGGATTTGCAGGGGCAGCCATTTCGCACGCCTATATTACTCAAGGATTTACTGCATTTAGTTCCATTGTAGAAATGGAAAAAATCACTAAAACTGTAATTTTTATTTTTATAGCTCCTTTAATGGGAATGCTCATTTCAATGGTTATAACATTGGTAACCATTGTTAGTAATACATGGAAAAGGATTGCTTTAATTCTCCTTGCTGCAGTTGGAACCTGGTTTTTATTCGACAAACTTGAGCAAAATAAATTGCATGATAACCTAGAGAAGTTTTATGGAATTGATAAAATGAAAAAAGAAGTTTCAAAAGATCCTTCATTAACATTTAAACTTGATTCATTAAAATCATTAAGTAATGCCGCAGCTCCTTTATTATCAGAGTATAATTCACTTAAAGGTGAAGGAATTGCTGAAAAAGTAAAAGCAGAATTAAAACAGGATGTGGATGTCAAAAAAATGGCAAAAGACCTCAATAAAGCTGATAATTCATTCATTGTAAATGGGTTAATGTTAGCAATTTTGATCTTTATTATTACTTATATATATGTTGAAAAAGTAAAAACTCCTACAGCATACAAAATGGCTAATATGTTTAAGAAATTGCAGCTTTTATCTTCTGCAGCATTTAGTATTGGACATGGGGGAAATGATGCTCAGAAAGTAATGGGAATTATTGCTGCAGCTTTAATTGCAAATGGCGATATAACCGATTTCAAACAAATGCCGGATTGGGTACCTTTGGCTTGTTATGCAGCTATTGGTTTGGGAACTATGAGTGGTGGATGGAAAATTGTAAAAACAATGGGAACTAAAATCACTAAGGTTACTCCTTTGGAAGGAGTTAGTGCTGAAACTTCCGGAGCAATTACGCTTTTCATGACGGAACAAATGGGAATTCCTGTAAGTACAACGCATACAATAACGGGTTCTATCATTGGAGTTGGAGCTACAAAACGACTATCTGCAGTAAGATGGGGAGTTACGGTTAATTTGCTGTGGGCTTGGATTTTAACAATTCCTGTGAGTGCTGTAATTGCCGGAATTACTTATTATGTTGTGCATTTATTTTAAAATGAATAAATCCTTATTATATATTACCATTCTCTGTTTTGGTCTTGTTACATTTTTTGTTTCATGTAGTAGCAATTCAAGAAGCTCAATTCCTAAAATCGGTAGTTTTGGAGAACAAGTTGATTTAAACTCTACTTTTTTTAATCCAGGAGATACACAGAATTTAGGACAGACTTTGTTTACAGGAGAAATTGTAAATTATTGTAAAGGAGAAGGATGTTGGTTAAGTCTTAAAAACGAAAATGGTAAACCTATTTTAGTTGAAATAAAAGACAAACAGTTTGTTTTACCTTTAGATATAAATGGCTCTAATGCATTTATAAAAGGAGAACTTCAATATTTACAAGCAGAAAAGTATGATTTTAAAATCATAGCAAGCGGAATTACAATAAAATAAAAAAAGGGCTGAAAATTCAGCCCTTTTTTCTTAAGCTCTTGCAACTAACTCAATATTATTGAGTTTGCGAGCATGCTCCATAATTATTTCGATACTTGATTCAGAAGGTTCAGTTTCAAGTTCATCCAACATTTTAATTGTTTGTTTGAACTCTAGAAAGCGTTTCTGAAGTTGCGGATTTACCTGAAGTTCAGCATCCATTGCGGATTTTTCTTCAGCATCCATTTCGTCATAAATGTAAAGGAGCAATTGGTTTTCAGAGTAATTTTCACTCATAAGCTTTTTATTCGTTACGCTAAGTTAACGTATTGAATTGAAAAATATTTTATGAGTTTAAAAAAAATTATATCTGAACGCCTTTTTCTAACATTAACTTCCTTAAATTATTTAAAGCATAACGCATTCTACCCAAAGCAGTATTTACGCTAACTCCTGTTGCATCGCCGATTTCCTTGAAACTCATATTTCCCCAATGACGCATAATAACTACTTGTCTTTGCTCCTCAGGTAAATATTTTACCAGCTCTTTAATCTTTTCTTCAGTCTGATACTGAATAATTTTGTCTTCTTTGGTTCCTTCTTCCGCAATTACTAAATAAGAAAAGATATCGTTTCCTTCACTATCAGTGATGGTGGTATCTCTTTTCATTTTGCGCAAATAGTCAATTGTAAGATTGCGTCCAACTCTTACAGCCCAGCCTGAAAATTTTCCTTCTTCATTATAATTACCCGACCTTAAGGTATTGATAATTTTAATAAAAGCTTCCTGAAAAATATCTTCGGCAAGACTTCTGTCGCGAACCAAAAGATAAATCGCAGTAAAGATACTACGCTTGTGGCGTTTAATTAATTCTTCTAATGCTTGATCGAGACCTGATTGATACAACTTCACCAACTCATGGTCACTAATTTTCTGCATGTTCATGGCAGTAAGGTTTAAGGGTTGAACAATAAAAACTAGTGTAGAGTTATTTCTATAAGCGGTGATATTTTATGTATGAGTTGTACTAATTGGTTGTTAAATCAAAATTAGTAAAATATTATTAATATGCAAGTTTTTCTGAAAAAACTTTAAAAATCCTTATTTAACGGGCCTTCTAGACTTCAATGTAGTGATTTCCGGTTTTAAAATATTAAACCTAATCCCCAACGAAAATTGAATTATTGCCAATGGAACCTTTAAATTCTCCAAAGATGTACTTACAGGATTACCATTTGTATCTGTAAATTTAATTGTTCCATAATCTGGTCGGCCATACAATAAATCTGCTCCGGTAAACAATGATACTCCAGGATTGAGGTGAATGTTGGCTCCTATTCCTACTTGAACTAAACCGGTAACAACTGTGGAACTTTTCCATTTAATAATTATTGCAGAATCATAATTCAAATTATAACCCGGACTTCCTAGCCAAGCTATTCCTAATCCCAATTTTCCAAATAACTCGTAATGTTGGTTGCTATATTTTAATTTACTACCAAATATTAAAGCTCCCTGATTCCAAGATTTTAAAATTTGAACCGATCTTAAATCTCTATTATTTAATAAAATCAATCTATTAAATGCGTCGTAATCAACCTTATTTTTGTTGTATAATATTGAACTATACATATTAAAATAGTTTGATTTTGTTTTAAAATCATAAACCAAACCGGCATGAAATCCTGATTTTGCAATACCATTTTCACTTAATGGAAAATCTTTTGCTCCATACATGCCAAATGGTAAACTGGGTCCACCATAAACTGTAATAGATTGAGAATTTACCTTCTGTATAAAAAGAATGGTAAAACAAAAACAAATTAGCCGAGTAGTTTTTTGTAATCTTGCAAACATTGAGTAAAAATTACTTTTGGGAAAAATAAGAAATGTCAGGTAAAAACCAACAAGATATATTTATAAAAGGTGCAAGGATGCACAATTTAAAGAACTTAGACGTAAGTATCCCGAGAAATAAATTAACTGTTGTAACAGGTGTTTCCGGTAGTGGGAAGTCGAGTTTAGTATTTGATACACTATATGCAGAAGGTCAAAGACGGTATGTTGAAAGTCTTTCTGCTTATGCAAGGCAATTTTTAGGCAAAATGAATAAACCAGATGTGGATTATATTCATGGCATATCCCCTTCTATTGCAATTGAACAAAAAGTTAATACCAGAAATCCAAGGTCTACTGTTGCTACTTCCACAGAAATTTACGACTATTTAAAACTTCTTTTTGCACGTATAGGTTCTACTTATTCTCCGATTAGCGGAAGACAAGTTAAAAGGCATGCTGTTGAAGACGGGGTAGATTATATTCTAAATCTAAATGAATCAACAAAGGTTTTAATTTTAGTAGAAATTAAAGAAGGCGAAAACGGTTTAAAAAAGACACTTGAAACTTATCTGCAAAATGGATTTTCAAGGGTGATGTTAAACGATGAAATGTTGGATTTAGAAGATGCTATATCAAACATATTACCAGCTAAAAAAACTAAAAATTCTGATACTTATTATTTAGTTATTGATCGTTTTTCAGTTTTAAAAGATGATGATGAGTTTTCCGGTAGAATTGCGGATAGTATTCAAACTGCTTTTTATGAAGGTCATGGTGAATGCATTATAGCTTATTACAATGACCAAAATGAAAAGATAAGTGAGATTTTAAACAATCGTTTTGAGCTTGATGGAATGGTTTTCGAAGAACCATCAGTAAACTTCTTTTCATTTAATAATCCATATGGTGCTTGTAAAACTTGTGAAGGTTTTGGAAGTGTTGTAGGAATAGATGAAGACCTTGTAATTCCAGATAAATCACGTTCAATTTTTGATGATGCAATTGTGCCATGGAAAGGTGACAAAATGAGTGATTGGAAAACAATCTTCCTTAAAGTCTCTGCTAAATCTAAATTTCCTATTCATAAACCTTATTATGAACTTACTCAATCACAAAAAAACTATTTGTGGGATGGAGATGAAACATGGGTTGGTTTACATGGCTTTTTTGGTGAATTAGAAAAGCAAACTTATAAAATCCAATACCGTGTAATGTTGGCTCGTTACAGAGGAAAAACCAGCTGTCCGGATTGTAAAGGAACACGTTTAAGAAAAGATGCTTCCTATGTAAGAATCACTGAAATAAACGAAAACATTAAATCCTGGAAGGATTATATGAGTTTGAGTAATATTCTTCTAATGAGTATTGATGATGCTGTAACTTATTTTAACTCATTAAAAATAAGTGAACAACATCAAATCATTGCTAAACGAATGTTAACCGAGATTACTAATCGATTAGGTTTCCTTCAAAATGTTGGATTAGGTTATTTGTCCTTAAACAGGTTATCGAATACACTAAGTGGTGGTGAAACACAAAGAATTAATTTAGCTACATCACTTGGTTCTAGTTTAGTTGGCTCTTTGTATATATTAGATGAACCTAGTATTGGATTGCACAGTAAGGACACAGAAAAACTGATTGAAGTATTAAAACACCTACGTGATTTAGGAAATACAGTTGTGGTAGTTGAACACGATCAGGATGTAATGGAACAAGCCGATCATATTCTGGATATTGGTCCATTAGCAGGAATACATGGAGGTAACTTAGTAGCTCAAGGAACCTTAAAAGAAATCAAAAAAGAAGGAATTAGTTTAACAGCAAAATTCCTTTCTGGTAAAGAACAAATTCAAATTCCTGAAAAAAGAAGAAAATGGACTGATTATATTGGAGTAAAAGGAGCACGTCAAAACAATTTAAAAGGAATTGATGTAAAATTTCCTCTCCATATTTTCACAGTTATAACCGGAGTATCAGGTAGTGGAAAAACTACTTTAATTAAAAGTATCCTCTACCCTGCCATTCAAAAGCATTTAGGTAATTATAGCGGAGAAAAAACTGGTCAATTTGAAATGCTTGAAGGAAATGTTAATGGAATTAAAGCTGTTGAATTTATTGACCAGAATCCAATTGGAAAATCCAGCCGTTCTAATCCAATAACCTACATAAAAGCGTATGATTCAATCAGAGATTTATATGCTTCACAAGCAATAAGCAAATCAAGAGGATATAAGCCACAACATTTTAGTTTTAATGTGGATGGAGGCCGCTGTGAGACTTGTCAGGGAGAAGGAGAAGTAACAATTGAAATGCAATTCATGGCAGACATCCACTTGCCATGTGAATCGTGCAATGGCGCGAGATTCAAGGAAGAGATTTTAGATGTTAAACACAATGGAAAAAGTATTTCTGATTTGTTAAACATGAGTGTTGATGAAGCTATTGAGTTTTTTAATGAAGATACTGCTATTGCCGCTAAATTAAAGCCATTACAAGATGTTGGTCTGGGTTATGTTCAACTAGGACAAAGTTCTAATACCTTAAGTGGTGGAGAAGCACAACGAGTAAAATTGGCTAGCTTTTTAGGAAAAGGTAAAAATCCTGATCCCGTATTATTCATTTTTGATGAACCAACAACAGGTTTACACTTTAATGATATCAGAAAATTGTTAAAATCATTTGATGCTTTGATAGCCCAAGGTCATAGTATTTTGGTTATTGAACACAATATGGATATCATAAAATGTGCCGATTATATTATAGATTTAGGTCCTGAAGCCGGAACAGATGGTGGAAATTTAGTTTTCGCCGGAACACCTGAGGAATTGATTAAAGTAAAAGGAAGTTATACGGCTAAGTTCCTAAAAGATAAATTAAACTAAAATGAGTACCACTCAACAACCAAAAGTTATACCTTTTAAAGAGATGATTATTTATGAAGATGATCAACTTATTTTCATAAATAAACCTGCACATTATTCTTCTTTAGATGATAGACATGGTGATGTATTTTCAATCATCAGACAAGCAAAAAAACATGACGAAAACTTGCAGTTATGTCATCGTTTAGACAAAGAAACCAGCGGTATTTTAGTGCTTTCAAAAAATGAAGATATTTATAGAGAAATGTCTATTTTATTTGAAAAGAGACAAATTGAAAAATGCTACCATGCTTTTATTGGTGGCGTTTTATCTGTTCAAGGGGCTGAAATTAAACTACCTTTAAGTCAATCTGCAAAAGGCGTTGCAAAAGTTGATATGAAAGAAGGAAAACCTTCAAAAACTTTTGTTTCCACCATTAAAACCTTTCAACATTTTAGTTTGATGGAATGTAAACCAGAAACAGGAAGATTACACCAAATAAGAATTCATTTGGCATCACAAAATTTCCCATTGGTAGCTGATACATTGTATGGAGGTAAAATGCCTTTCTTATCGCATATCAAAGCCAAATTCAAAGAAAGTAAATGGGAAAACGAAGAACCAATGATGAAAAGGGTTGCACTTCATGCCTATCAATTGAAATTTGTATTGGGAGAAAAAGCTTACGAAATTACAGCTCCATATCCTAAGGACTTTGCTGTATTTTTAAAATTAGTTGAAAAATTTGACTCTCATTAGAAGCTACTCTCAATTCTTGTTTTAAGTTTCCATTCACTTATAATTGTAAGAATGAATCTTCAATTAAAACAATGGATTGATGGAACTATTGGCCGTGGACTTGCTGCTATAAATGTAGTGCTGGTTAGAGGTGTAGGATTAATCCTTAAAAGAGATCATTCGTTAAAAGAAGCACCCGAAAATATTCTTGTCATAAAAATGCTGGGTTTAGGTAGCATATTAATGGCAATGGATAGTCTTCATGCATTAAAAATCAAATATCCGAACGCGAAATTGATTTTAATGACAGGAAAAGGCGTTGCACCCGGTATTGAGCCTTTACAATTCTTT
Organism: Bacteroidia bacterium; assembly: GCA_049243005.1. Classification (GTDB taxonomy): domain Bacteria; phylum Bacteroidota; class Bacteroidia; order UKL13-3; family UKL13-3; genus CAISCU01. The sequence continues at coordinate 15,207 of JBMLOK010000299.1, forward strand.
GATGAAATCTGGGTTCATAACGACAAAAGTATATTCAAGCTAGTTTCATCCGGATTTCAATTGTTGTTTAAATCATGGAATCTGAAAAAACTTTGGGTAGTTGATTTAGAAGTTTACTCTGTATTAACAACCTTGTTCAGTGCTTGGACAATGGCTCAAAATAGATTTGGATTTCAGCTAAACAAGGTACATTTTAGAAACTACCTGAATACTCATAATTCTTATTTTAATCAATTCGTAACTGTTACCGAAAATTATGAATTGTTGATTCAACAAATGAATGTGAAAGAAGCAATTCCTTACATCATTCAACTAAAAGAAAAGAATCCAAAACCCGTAATTGATTTTATAGCAATTAATAATACTTGTAGTGATTTAGGAGGTAATTTAAGGAAAATTGAACCTGCATTATTAAAAGAAATCATTGAATTAATTCTTAATCAATCACAATTAAAAATTGCATTAACAGGAGCTCCATCAGATTTTTATGAAAACGACCGATTTGTAAACACCTTCGGATTAGAGAACAATGAACGGGTTAAAAATATAGCAGGAAAACTCAGTTTTAAAGAATACTATGAGTTTCTTCAATTCGAATGTAAAGCAATGATTAGCATTGATAGTGCACCTTTACATATGGCTATGCGATTAGGATTGAAAACATTCAGTTTATGGGGACCAATCAATCCTCAACAGCGATTCAAATTTGAAAATCAGGATAAACATAGCTTTCATTTTCTACATAAAAATTGTTCTCCATGTATTCATTTATCAGATATTGTGCCTTGTGGGGGAAATAATCATTGTATGAAAGATATGCAGTTGAATCAGATTAAAGAACAAATTTTGAAACTTATTTCAGCATGAAAATAACAACAAATCAAACCAAATATATTCTATTTATCTTTTGCTTTAGTTTGATATTATTCAGGCTACTTAATATTTCAATTTATACTGAAGGCAGAGCAAGAAGTGCAATTCTTGGAGATGCTTTTAGTGATAAAAACACGATTTCATCTGCTAAATTTTTTCTTGATTCTGGCTTTACCCAAACATCATTTTTACCGGTTCACGAATATTATCCGGCAACAGAAGCTGCACATCAGGTTTATACCCACTACCCTGCCCTACCTAATATTCTGGCTGGTATTTACGCTGTTATTTTCCAAAGCATTGATGAACGATTATTACGTATAATTCCATACTTAATAGCCATATTTTTCTTCTTCTTTATATTTAGATTGTTAAACAAATTACTTAACAATGAAAAAGCTGCAATAATAGGCGCAGCTTCACTTTGGCTTGGAAGTTATTTCATTAACTGGGCTGATAATTTACATCAGCATTTATATGGCGAATTCCTCAAATGGATTTATGTTTATCTGTTATATATTTATTACGAAACTGATAGAAAAAACCAGGTTTACTTTTTTCTCATGCTTTTGATTATGGCATTGGAAGTTAATATCAGCTTTGAACAACCAGTGTTTTTAGGCATGGCAACTTTAGGTTTTTCTATCATTTACAAAAAGGGAGTTTTTTCAAAAGAAACTATTAGTGCCGCGATAGCTTTATTCTTTGGATTGTTTCTTCATCTTTATCAAAATGCGATATACTTTGGAAGTTTTAAAGCAGCAGTCGATGATTTAGTACATGCATATACTTTCAGGGCTACAGGGGCAGAGACAGTTGGGTACATCAAAGAAAAAGAATATACATGGAAAAACTTTCCAGAAATTATGTTTGGTTGGTTTAATGGTATGGAAAGATTCTATGTACTACCCGGATGGAGTTTACTCATTTTATGGCTGATATTTTGGAAGGAAATTAAACTTAACCAAAACAAACTTTTCCAAATAAGTATTAGCCTGTTTGTTGCTTCCATTGCATGGGGATTTGTTATGAGTCAGCATGCTTATATCCACGCATTTACCAATAAACATTTTTCAATTTTTGTTGGATTAAGTATGGCATTATTAATACCACTTTACATTAAAAAACTTAAAATAGATTTTGCAGGAGTTGAACTAAAATGGAAAGTTTTCCATTTAGTTTTTATTGCTTATAGTCTAATTATGTTTTTAACCCAAACTGTTTGGGAAATCTGGCTGGAATTTGGTTTTTTATATCCGCATTTTGGAACATAATACGGTGACTTTAAAGAGGGAAAAATTGAGATTTATTTTGCTGCAAAAGATTAATGAAAATTCAAAAGTCCTTATCAACAAAAGAAAAAAGCAATTAGAATTCAAAGTAATAAACTCATTTGTTTTGCAGAACCCTCTAATTCCAACAAATAACGTTTTGCTGGCAAACCTCCTGCGTAACCCTGTAAATCGCCTGAACTAGCAATAACTCTATGGCAAGGAATAATAATAGATAAAGCATTGGCTCCATTTGCTGCAGCAACGGCTCTTATAGCTTTTTCGTTATTCAACTGTTTACTTAATTGAAGATAGGTTCTTGTTTCTCCATAAGGGATATTCAATAACTCTTCCCAAACTTTCTTTTGAAAATCGGAGCCGGAGAATAGTAAAGGCAAGTCAAAATTGTTTCGTTTTCTCGAAAAGTATTCTTGTAATTGTTTGATACAATTGTCGTGTAAGGGAGTAAATTCTTCAACAAAATTAGCATTTAAATATTGTTGAATTCTATTATCAACCTCCAAGCGTTTTGCTCTGAATTTCCAATCACATAAGCATAAACTATCTTCATAATCGCCAATAATTATTTCACCAATAGGCAATTTATAATAAGTTATTTTGATAAGTGAATTCATCAATCAAACATAAACCTAAAATTCATTTTAATGAAAAAGTAATAGATTTTCTCATTGATGTATATTTCAAAAATTATCTCAAGAGTAAATTGAATGCTTTTATTTCCCATGATAAGCATGCAAATTTGTTTATGGCAAAAAAACCAATCTTAATCATTTGGGGATTAATCTTACTTTTTCAAGTTAAAGTAAAAGCTCAGCATACATATATTCCACTTGGTCAAATGAGCATGCAGGTTCTTGATAGATTAGAAATTAAAAGTGGAGAATTGAATCAAAACTATTTTCATAGTTCAAATAAATCTTACAGAAGAAAATCTATAGCTGAATATTTAGAGACTTTAAATGATTCAAACCTTCAATTATCAAATCAGGATAGATTTAATATCAATTATGTAAAAACTGATAATTTTGAATGGACAAATAGCCCCAGTACTCAATCGAAAAGAAAATTTGGGAAGACATTCTATCAAGAAAAAGCAGCAATGTTTTCTGTAGTAAATCCCGATTATTCAATTGTTTTAAATCCTGTAATTGGTTATGATGTATCAAGTGAAAGAAACCAAGAAAATTTTGCTTCATTGAATAACAGAGGTATTGAACTTAGAGGTCATATTGGTAAAAACATTGGATTCTATTCGCAGGTTAGTGATGAAATTTTAATTCCTAATTCCTTTACAAGACAAAGGTTTTATTATGATTCTAACTTTATGTATATCAATTTTTACAAACCTGAAGGAGATGGTTCAATAAGTTATTTTAATGCGAGTGGATACATTACAGCCAATTTAAATAAATATATGGAGCTCCAATTTGGACATACAAGAAATTTTATTGGAGATGGATATAGAACCTTCATACTTGGAAACAATCAACCTGAATACTTAAACCTAAAATTAAGTACCCGATTTTGGAAACTAAATTATACCAATATATGGGCAGAACTAAGAGATTATCCGGTTGGAAGAGCAACTCAATGGTTAAGATTTTCTCAGCCAAAACACTATATGGCAACACATCATTTGAGTATTAATTTAGGCAAAAACTTTAATTTAGGAATATTTGAAACTATTCTATTTCAAAGGGATTCTGGGCATTCTACTACAGGATTTGATTTAAATTATCTGAACCCAATTATTTTCTATAAAAGTGTTGAAGATGGATTGAA
>JBMLOK010000300.1:0-4819 GCA_049243005.1 Bacteroidia bacterium
TTTCCAATTATTATTAAATTAAACACTAAAAATAAAATAATTTTATGGTTCATTTTTAATCTTAAAGTTTCAAAACTTATTCAAAAAGTTTACAGGGCTTTCAATTGCTGTTTAACTTCATCAATTGTTATAAGGTATTCCTTTAAATTAACACTTTCAAAGTAAATTTCATCCTCAACTAAATTACTGGAATTTAAATTCACAATTTTCCATAAAAAGTAAATTCTATCTTTATACCTAAAATGAGCTATATTAAATTTATCAAAACTTTCACCCAAACCTGATACGAATTGAAATCTCTCTAAAGGCGGATTGTCAGCAAAAAAATTCCACAGTTCATTTTTACTTTTCTTTTTAAATTCAACATCTGAGAATAACTTATCTGCATCTGGAAATAACATCAAATATTCTAATGTTGAATTTATAAACCACTCTTCTTCAATAAAACCCAATTTTTTACTATTTATAAATAATACTAATCCTCCATAAGGTCCATTGAGGCTTTGTTCAACAATATTAATTTCAATTGCAAAAATGGCCTCAGTTCCAAATAATTTATAAGACATTTTATTACTGATTATTTAATTTAAAAGGGAAATGCTTGGCATTTTTGCATTTGGAATTATAAAACAGGTAGATTTAAAAACAGGATTGTCAAATTTGATTTCATCAAATTCGGGGGATGGACTGCTGTCCATCGCTACGATAATTCTAAATTAACTCCAACAACCCAATGTATTCTTATAAAAATCAATATATTTTTCGCCACCTGCTAGGATTGAACAATGCAAGGCTTTTGAACATTTATCTTCTTGTTCGCAATTAAAATTTAGATTAAATGCACATTGGGTAAGGAAAAATTTCATTTCAAATAAAGCATCTAAAAAACTACCACCGTCTTTTGCACATATTTGCAAAATTAGGTTTTCATCTTCATGGTCAATTAAAATTATCTCTTTACTTAGCATATCAATAGCTAAAATATCTGCTTCATTACGACCAAAATAACATCTATTGTTTTTTATAAAAATTTCATTGTTAAAACGAATCATTCCAATCTTCAAATTAGCCAAATTAAATGTTGAAATTAATTCTAAAATTTCATCATCAAATTCAGATTTATTAATGATAGATAAACTTTCAAATTCAAAGCTACTGAGAACATCATTAATGAATTTTTCACTGAATTCCATCTCTATCAATGATGCTCTTGTTGGCTTAATTTGCTCTATCTTTTCAATAAATTGGCTTGCTTTCATGGGAATAAAATTATTAAAATAATAAAATTAAAAGGGAATCTAATCTTATTTAAAATTACCTAATATGAAATGGGTTCTTGACTTGAGTGTTTGACCCTAGTAATAATGATTATACTTGTTTCAATTTTATATGAAACCCTTATACTATCACGATTAAAAACCCTAAAGCTTCCATCATTGTCATTCTTCAATTCATCTACTCTATACATTTCTGGATTAGCAGGAAGATTTTTAATTAGATTAAGTATTCTTGTCTTAAGCAAATTTGCATTTTGAGGCGACTTCAACTTTATATAATTTAGGATATCAATAAAACTTTTAAGAGCTAAATCATCCCATTTTACTTGTTTTATTTGCCTTCCCATGAATTAAGAAATGATTCAACGTCTTCATGTGTTGTAAATTTCCCATTTCTCACTCGTTCAACTGCCTCATCTATTTCTCGATTATATTCGCTAATGAAATCATTGACTTCATTTGTATTTGAAAGAGCCAGCACTTTGATTTTATCTAACAAACCTTCATCATTTGTATTCAAAACCCATTCTGCGATTTTTTTTCTTTCATCAAGCGTTACCATCATTGTAGTTTTTAATATTTCGAATTTAAAGAAATTCAATCAAAAATTATCTGTAGGGATGGACTGCTGTCCATCCCTATTAAAATTCATCCCAGATATTATGTAGGGATGGATGGCAATCCATCCCTACTCGAAATGCAATGATAATTGTATCAATTGTGGCGAAATGCTTTGGATATAATTGGTAAAGATAAAACCATCTCTATGCATAGCATTGCCAAAGGTTTGGCAGGCTTTTAATTCCGGTGAAAATTTGAAGTATTCGAAATAAAAGTCAAATCCAACTCCTGCTTCCCAGCCATAAGTTATAGGATTTAATGATACAACAGGGTCTTGTAATCCTCGGTTTTTCTTAATGGTTGATGCAAAATCGTAACTCATTCTAGCGCCACCAATCACATACAATCTGGTATTTTTTCTTCTTGCTGATTTGTACTTAAATAACAATGATGCATCACAATAAGCCGATTCAATTTTTACATCATCAATTGAATTTTCAAACTTATAAACCATGTTTCTTTGTACAAATGAAATAACTGGTGCCATTAAACGAATATCCATATTGTCGTTTAAATGAAGATTTGTTATTGCACCTAAACCTATTCCCGGAAAATTTTTAACTGTTATTTGGCGAAGTGAATCATTAGGTAATTCCAATGTCTTCACATTTAAATGCGCCCTTCCTATATTGGTAGCTAAGGTAAATCCAAAATGCAACACACGGTTATCGTACTGCTCCAGGTTTGGCTGGGCTGCCGACAAAATTGCTTTCGTTAGAAAAAGCAAAATAAAAATTACTTTCCTGCCAAATAAAGTGTGCAAGTGCCAAATGTTAAAGGTTGTACCGAAATATCTTTATATCCGCAAGCTAATAAAATTGAGGCAAATTCTTGTCCTTCCGGAAAATGTTGAACCGATTCAGGTAAGTAGGTATAAGCATTGCTGCTCTTCGATAACATATTTCCCCAAACAGGTAATATATTCTTAAAATAAAACTGAAATACTTGCTTAAACGGAAATCCACTTGGCTTAGAGAATTCCAATATAGCAACTCTTCCTCCTGTTTTTAGTACTCTATGCATTTCTTTCAATCCTGCTTCTAAGTTTTGAAAGTTCCTAACGCCGAATGCCACAGTTATTGCATCAAACTTATTGTTATCAAATGGTAAATTTTCACTGTCACCCTTCACCATCGAAATTTTTGAACCCAATCCTGCATCTTTAATTTTAACTCTACCAACCTGCAACATTTGTTCAGATAAATCGAGTCCGATGATTTCATCCGGATTTAAAACTTTCACGGCTTCCAAAGCCAAATCTCCTGTTCCGGTTGCTACATCCAAAATTAATTTAGGTTGATATGGTTTTAACGCTTTCATGGCTTTTGTTCTCCATCCTTTATCAATTCCCAATGATAAAAACCTATTTAAAAAATCATATTTAGGAGCAATGCTGTCGAACATTGCTTCTACCTGCTCTTTTTTTGAACTCGATGAACTTTGATCCGGTTTAATTTCTTTCATTTTTATTCAGTCAATCCGACTGCGAATATATGTGTACTTAATAAGATGCGATTATATGATTTTGGCGTTTTTTCTGGCTTTCCAGAATTCATCGTTAATTTTACCAATAAAGTTTAAAATCTCTTTTCTACCTGTTTGGTCTAATGCTGATGTTTTAAACATTTGTGGCATTTGTTCCCAATCCAGCGCCAGTTCAGCACAAAATGCTTCAATATTTGCATCAGCTTCTACCGATTTTAATTTATCTAGTTTAGTGAAAACAACACAAAACGGAATTTGATTTTGACCTAAAAAGTTGATGAAACTAATATCATTCATTTGTGGCGGGACCCTTGAATCAACCAAAACAAAAACACAAGCTAATGGCTCTCTTTTTTGAAGGTAGTTCGATAAAGCACTGCTCCATTCGTGACGCTTTTCCTTGCTTCTTTTTGCAAAACCATATCCTGGTAAATCAACCAAATACCAGTTATCGTTTATCATGAAGTAATTCATGCTCACTGTTTTACCCGGTGTAGAAGAAGTTCTTGCCAACTCCTTTTTCTTACACAACATATTGATGAGCGATGATTTCCCAACATTACTTCTGCCTATAAAAGCATATTCCGGAAAAATGGCTTTTGGACATTCCTTTAAACCCGGAACACTCATTTTAAAAACTGCAGATTTTACTTCCATACTGCAAAATTAAGCCAATTCAAACAATTCTGTATAGTTTAATAGCTTAAAGCAGGTAAATTTATCTGATTGTTACCCGAATTCCTGCATAAATTCTCCTTCCTAACATGGGAGCATAGTTATAAGAAGGGTCGAATGTATAAGCATTTGGATTATTAATCGGATCGTTTGCCGTTTTATCAAATGGGTCAAACGGTCTCATTATCGGATTTTTAGGAAGGAAATTCAGTAGATTTTTTACTCCAATATATGATTCAATTCCCTTTTTAAACTTTTTAGAAACTTGCAAATTCATCAAACCAAACCAAGGTGAATATTCAGGTCTGAAATCGTTTGGGAGGATTGGTAAACGCATGGGACTATAAACCTGTCCGCTTAAATCAAAACTCATATCCATGTTTCTCCATTCGTATGAAAGTTGATAGGTTCCAGAAAATGGTGGTGCATGTAATTGTTGACTTTTTTCAAGTCCACCGGATGTTTTTGGAAACATGGTATAAACTTCCATCAATGTTATTCCGGCATTGAGTTTAACAGGAAAAGTAAAACTCAATTCTGTGTTTAAAGTTAATCCTCTTGAAACCGCATGTTCAGTTAAATTTGCATAGATAATTGCATTGGGGTCGGTATCATAATCAGCTTGAATTCTATTATTGAAAATCGTATAAAACATACTTGCATCAATACTCAAAAATCCCTTTTTGAAATTGATAAATTTATTATAATTCAAATTGCCATTCCAGCTTTGTTCGGGCTTTAATTCTTCCTTTATAATAACT